>JAUYDP010000041.1 GCA_030691805.1 Dehalococcoidia bacterium
AGGCGCTCGGTCTCGGCCACCGCCATCTCTTCGGGGATGGTCACAGCCACGAATTCCGTCGCTGTAGTATCTTGGAGAAGTTGCTCTACCCTCCTGGCATCCCTGGCTGTAGTCTCTAGCCATCGGTCACACTCGTCTGGCATATAGCGACGGCGGGAAAAGGTCTTGAACAGAAACCGGTGCTTCTCCATCATCAGGTCCAGGGTGCTAACCCACTGCTGCATCAGGCTAGGGAGTTCCAGCAGACGTATGGTGTGCCCCGTGGGAGCGGTGTCTAGGATGATCAAGTCATATTGATGGGCCTTGACAAGCTCCATGAGCTCGAGGATAGCCATGTACTCATCCATGCCCGGTAGAGAGAGGTCGAGAAAACCCCTGATGTCCTCTTTATCGAAATAGGTGCCTCGGTCGGCGATCTTGGCCAGAACAGGTTCGTTCTTTAGCTTGAACTCGGCCAGCAGGCGTTCCGCAGCCGGCTCCCGGACGTAGAGATTGTCGGCTCCTTTGACAGGAACAGCCCTGTCACCTATTGCTTGGTCGAGGCTATCCCCCAGGGAGTGAGCGGGGTCCGTGGAGACAATCAGTATTTTCTTGTGCGGCCTTTGTTCAGCGAGGTACAAAGCGCTGGCGAGTGCCGAAGTAGTCTTGCCCGTGCCACCCTTCCCTCCAAACAAGATAAGCCGCAGATCATTTCTTCCCAAGAAGCTAGGCAGCAACTTCAGAACTCAGGACATCGCGCCGATGGAGTGAGACGGTTGATGTGCACCGGCGTGCCGGCCAGTGTGAAGCGCAGCCGGTAGGTCGTACCCGGGAGTATGGGCGCCTGCCTGTGGAAACCCGCAGGGCACAAGGAAATGCACTATCGTTTTGGCCCAGGTTTCTGAAGCTGGCACCCGCCTTCTGTCCCGAGGTCTGAACTCAGGGGCCGCCACCAGGGAGGCGCGGATGGGCAAGCGAACGTGGAAGATCACCAGTTCCGTGCCCAGCAGCCTGGCCAGGGCGGTGCCGAAGACCAGAGACCGCTCTGCCAAGGGCGAACCGTCCCAGGGGAAGAGGATTTTGCCTTGGAGCACTTCAGGACCTCTCATAGCTGGCCTCACAGACAGCCCGACTGGCTCTGCCCGTGGGCTTGGAGCGCGGGCTCGCCCGGCTGGGCCAGCACGACGGCAAGGCGCTGAGTCCGAATGCTGTTGTCCCACTCCCGCATGAGGCCGTACTGCACCATCGTCTCCATGCCCGCCAGAGCGGCCCTCAGCTTGATGCCAATAAGAGGGACGCCGGCCAGGGAGATGATGATGTCGGCGTCAATGATCAAGCCCCGGTCGAGGACCCTGTCCAGCAGGTCCACCAGTGTTGCTTTGGGCGCTATGACGCGCTCGAACGTCGCCATCTTCTCCTCTAACAGAAGCTGTACGGAGGCAGCGGGCCGACCAGCCGGGCTGAAAAGCCCTCCATCCCGCTGATTCTGTCAAGCTCCGCCTCCAGCCGCGGAAGTTGCGCCTGGGGCACCAGGCAGGAGAGGCTCACGAGCATCTGGCGTCCCTCCGGGCCTTGCTTCGTCTTTTCAACGTGGACGACATCCACACAGCGGCTTATCATATCGTACAACGCTTTGTATTCCTCTGCCGCCTTGACTTCAATCGCCTTCTTCAGCATAGCCTCCAGCTTCTGGCGATACATGTACGCAAGGCCGCGCGGCTTGGACCGCATTTCTTCCTCTAGTCTCGTGATGTCTGGACTGGACTTGGCCACCTGCTTGCTGATGAGCACCGGATCCCAGAAGACCTGGACCCCGAACTCTGCCTTCCCGGTGAGGGCATCCAGTTTTCCTTTGAGCGACTCGTATTCCGCTTCCAACCACGCCACCAGATTCTCCTCGGCAGCGCCCTGCTTCGCCATGATGATGGTATTGAAGGTCAGCGGTAGCACCACGCCCCACCGCTTCCAGGCAGCATCTACCACCTCGTGGTGGGCCAGGACCCAGGCCGCAGCAACCTCAGGGTCCCGAGACTCATAAGGTTGCGCTCGGCAGTGGTGGACGAGGGCACATAGGTCGTTATGCACGATGGTGTAGACCTCACGGCCCTCGATGCCGATTGCTCCCAGGCTGACCTTTTCGCCGGCGCGGGCGACGCAATAGACATAGCGTCCGGCCTGCTCGGTGGCGCTCGAAATAAGAATAGGTGATTCTCGCTGTCCTTGGCTAGTTTGCTCCATGCTTAAGCACCTGATGAGCTTCGTGTGCCCAACGCTCAGGATTCAACATGGTATCGAGTAAATCGTCCACCACGCTGTCCAGGCCATCCCTGACAGCCTTTACCGATTCCGTGATTCCCATCTCCACCTTTAACTTCTCAATGGCAGCGTCCAGGTCCATCAGGGCAACGCCCAGCCTCTCAACCTCCGCCAAGGTCAGGCTGCCGCTCTCCATGCGTCGCAACGCCTGGAGCCGCAGCGTCTCCTTGATGATCTCCACCAGGGCCACCACGAGACCCAGGACGCCGCTCTTCAGGTCCTTCTCGTCCAGATCAACAATCATGGCTTGGCCCCCTGCGTATGAAAACCCAGAGAAGCAGATGGGTTACCTCCCCCCTTGACTACGCCCGCACCATGGCATCGCAGGCAGTAGAGGTGGGGAGTGTGAAGCCCGCTGCCCTTGCAAAGGTGGCAAGGCCCCACGGTTTGGGCGACGGCGATGACGCCTTTCCCCCTACAGCCTAAGCAGGTTAACCTGCTGAACGGTTCCACGCCGGTGCCCCTACAGGCGCGACAAAAGACATGAGGCTCGGCGACGGCCACGGTTCCCTTCCCCCCACAGACACAACAAGTGGAAAGGTAAGACATGATGCCGAAGGGATCCTTCCCCTTGCCGCGACAAAAGGCACATCGGACTCCAGTCAGCTTAAGGGGTGGTAGCGTGACCGGCCGTTTCCTCCTTCTGACGAGGCTTGGCGCCCTTTTCATTCCCCTTCATACCCCCTTGCGATGCTCGCGATGATCTTTCCCCTCTCTTGCCGGTAGTCCTCCTCGGTTATTTCACCTCGCTCCATTCTTTGGCGCAAACCGCTGAGCCGCCGCTCCGCACCAATTGGGCCAATTTCCTGCCCCGTCTCCTCACCCTGCTGGCTATCGGTGCTTCGCCAGCCCTTCGCCCGGAGAGCCTGATATCCTTTCGGCGTCAGCTCACATATCCCTGAAGCCGCCATATCCAAATAGTCGGATCTGCCCAGGCCGTAACAGATCATTTCGGCGTAAGGGGTCCTCAGCCCCGCCTTGGCAGCAACCGCCTTTACGTGCGCCTTACCCCCAAGCTCTCCTAGCCCCTTCAGGACATCTAGGTCGGTGCCGCTGACCATGCTCTGCCCTCCTACCTCCGCGAGACCTCACTTTGTTGGCTCAATAGTTTCTCTGTCTGAAGTTTCTCTATCTGCCGAGCAACATTATTCCTTTGCCAAGACAGCCACTCCAGCCGCTTGTCCAAAGCCCCCTGCAACCCGTATAATTCGCTGACAAGGGCTTCCTTTCCCTTCGCTGTGAGGCAGTACGCGTTGCGCCCAGCCACCGGCGAAAGATACCCCTCCGTCCTGAGCCACCCGCACAGATAAGCCGCGTAATCAGTCGAGATTCCCAGCCTCTGGCTTGCGGCGAAGCGGGTTATCTCGCCAAGTTCATTCGCCAGTTTCAATACACCCAGCTGATTTGGCGTCATTCTTTACACTTGGATCCACTCCGGGTCCTTGTTTGCACTCCAGCCATCCTCTCAACGAACGAGCCGTTTGCTGCCAGTTCGCTGCTCTAATCTCCTCTCTAATCGGTTGCTCTCCGCAGGTGGACTTCCAGGATGCCGTTTCGGCAGCTCGCTTTCAGACTGTCCTTATCCACGCGACAACCCAGCTTGATTTCCTTTCGGTAGCTCCTGCGGGCAGCGGGTCTGGTGGAGACGGCAAGGACGTCATCCTGGACCCTCAGTTCCAGGTCCGCCAGCTCCACACCGGGAACTTCAGCTACTATCATGACCTCTTCAGCCTCGTGGAAGACGTCCACTGGTGGCTCAAGCGGCTCGGATACCCTTCCCCGACCCTCT
>JAUYDP010000083.1 GCA_030691805.1 Dehalococcoidia bacterium
GAGCGGATAACGTGCTCATAGTAATTGCGCTGCCAAAGACGGCCGGGGAACGTTATCCAGCCCCGTGTTTTCACGCCAGCGATATACGCCACGGTAGTCAGGGACTTGAACGCCTGCACTACCCTAGCCAAAGACGGCGGCTCCGCCATCCGTGTAGGGGCAGACCTGGTGTCTGCCCAGCCGGTTGCATCAGGGGCGACGTCAGGGCGGACACGAGGTTCGCTCCTACCGTTTGGGACGGCGTTCTCAGGGCGAACACCAGGTTCGCCGACACTCGCAGGGTCGGGGGAATTTTGTTCAAACGTGCCTATCCGTGTAGGGGCAGACCTGGTGTCTGCCCAGCCGGTTGCATCAGGGGCCACGTCAGGGCGGACACGAGGTTCGCCCCTACCGGTGTCAGTAAGGACTATGATGCCATGGACGTGGTTTGGCATTACGACAAATGAATCAAGTTGGATATCCGGGCAGCGTTTGGGCAGTTCCTCCCAGATCGATCGGACCATGGCCTGAACGGACTCTGGATCCAGGAGGGTCAGACTTTGTTGGGTACAGATGGTTATAAAATACACACCGGGTGCACTATAGTCGTAACCAGGCAAACGGATTGATCGCCGGTGGCGCTTATCTGGGCTGACATTACCGCCTGGGGTCAATATTGTAGCCCTGATTGGATTAAATTTCCTTCCATTATCAATCCTGAATCGCCAACGCTTATAAACTATTTTCCGTATAACCAGTCATCGGCCTTCGTCAACAATGAACGCGCTGTGGTGCTTCGAACAGCGGCCTCCCTGGAGATCCGGTGCAGGAGGGTGTCCGGCTTGTTCCAGGGGCAGTGACGGATGCACATCCCGCAGCCGAAGGACTTGGAGAAGGTCTCTACGCAGCGTTCCCCATCCACCTGCCACTTGCGCACGCTGCGCACCCAGGTCTTCTTCTCGGGAATAGCGCCGGTGGGACAATGGCGGGCGCACTTGCTGCACTTCTCGCAAAAGTCCTGGATTCCCAGGTCAACGGGCCGGTCTACCTCCAGGGGCAAATCGGTGGATACCGCGCCCAGCCGGATTCGGGGGCCGTACTTCTTGGTGATCAACAGGCCCATCTTGGACAGCTCGCCCAGTCCGGCGTCCACGGCACAGGGGATAAGCAGAAGGTCTCCGGCGCGGACGTGATGCGCCCTGGCTGAGTAGCCCATACCCCGAATATGGGCGGCCAGGTGGACCACCATCTCCGCCAGGTCGTTATAGGCCCGCCAGAACTCAGTGTACGATTTACGGCTGGGGGCGGTCTTCATGATGCCATGTTCCATGGGCAAACCAAGGGAGATGACGTGGGTGTGAGGCAGGTCGTTTTCCAGATAGAGGTATGACTCCTGGAGACGGCTAACGCCCACCAGGTCCGCCCCCAGGTAGCGGGCCAAGCCCTTGATCTCCCCGGTCAGGGTTGGTGAGTCTTTAACCGGCTCTCTGGTCGGGTTTACCGGCCCGTCCACCAACTCCGCCCGCATGATACAAAGTCGCACGAAAGAGGAGGATAGCGGGGTGGTGTTCTTCTGGTAAAGGGCCTCCCGCTCCGGACCCAGACGCTTGACGCGCTCGGTGGGGCTCAGATAGGGGATGCGCTGGGCCTTGCCCTCCTGCCTGTCCCGCCCCTCTAGCCTCTCTCGTACCTCTCGGGCCATATCATATCTCATAGGTTCTCTCAATGCCTGAACACAGCGACGGTGCTGGGCGCGTAGCGACCCCTTGACCGGACGCGACCCGCCCTGGGGCATCTACCGAAATCTGAATAGGTACTTTGTCTCGGTCATTGTAATCTCAAAGCCTTTGCCGAGCCCCACCGCTAGCTTTATCCCACTTCGAGAGGCATCTTTCCAGCGCACTATGACGAAGTCGTCACGCTTTTCCTTTGCCAATTGGTACTGTTTCTTTTCAAGCCAGCGGCCTGCTGCGGAAGGATTGCCCCCCTTGAATTCGATATACTTCCTGAGTCCAGAGGCGTTCTCCAAGACCATGTTACAACCGGGCGCCCTTTCCCAAAACAGTTCCTTGTAGCCGGGGAAAAGCTGCCCGACCTCTGTCCTAAAGGCTTGATAGAGCCCAACGTCTTCAACCACTTTTCCTACCCCCTTGCCTGACGGCTGATAGCTGATAGCTGACAGCTACCAGAGCTACATCCTCTCCGTTGCGATGCGGGCCAGGCGCTCCTGGGGGATGAAGTCCTCCACCTGGACCTCTTCCCAGATGCTTTCATCTATCTTGTTGCGCTCGGCGTAGCCTTCCCCGGCGGGCTTGGTACAGTCTATGCCTCCCTTGGCCGTCAGCGCCCCAGTTACAGAGGGGTCTAACTCGGAGCCGCGCAGGTCAGCACAGACGATAACGTCCTTGTGCCACTGGGAACGGGTGGCCACTCCCAGGAGAACATCTCTTTCGTCAAAAATGTCTATATCCGAGTCGAAGGTGAAGATGTGCTTGATGCGGTAATCCAGGCCCAGGGCGGTGAGTATGGCCTCACGAGCCTCGCCCGGCCGGGGGTTGTGGAACTGAAGGTAGACGTGGAAGCGGCAGGTCCCGGAGAGCGGCAGGTAAACAGCCTGGAGGTTAGGGCAGCGCTGTTTGACCGCCTCGTAGACCACCCCTTCCAGGGCGAAGCCTCCCATGACCTGATTATCGGCATGGCCCACCAGTATATCGTGCCAGTAGGCGTCCTTGCGGTGGGTGATGGCCGTGACCTCTAATTGGGGATTAGGGATCTGGGGGCCGATGTTGCCCGTATATTCGCCGAAGGGGCCTTCGGGATAGCGGCCTTTAGTCCTGAGAATGCCCTCCACGATAACCTCCGCATCCGCAGGAACCAGGAAGTCCTCGCCCAACGTTTCGGACGGCGTAAGGCGTAGAGGCTCTCCCAACAGTCCCCCCATGGCCTCGAAGTGGCTCTCGGGAAAGCCCAGGCGGGTCTGGGCGGCCAGACACGCCACCGGGTGGTGTCCTACCCAGTAGGCCACCCGCATATCCTGCCCGGCGGCCTCGATCTTGTCAAATGTGGAACGGGCGTGGCTAAAGGGGGTCAGGTAACAACGGATCCGGTCCTTTTCCACCATCCAGCCCCGGTGAAGAGCCGAGTTGTCTATTCCTGAATCCGGATCGTATGTGGTGAAAAAGCCTGCAGTGAAATAAGGACCGGGGTCCATGTAATGATGCACCAGGGCAGGGAACTGGTGAAGGTCTATCTCAGGGCCTTTCTTCACCACCTCCTTTACTGGGGCCTGGCTTCCGGCTATGGTTACCGGCGGCCGCTTCTCCTGCCTTGCCTGCCGGTAATAGTCTATGCCCACGTCCTGATAGGTGGAGCCCATAGCCTGGGCACAGCGGGTCCTGCTGGCCAGCAGATTGGTCACTAGCCGGAAGGGCGACCGGCGTCCGCTTATGGTGCGCACGTTGTGGAAGACCAGGACCGGGTATTTTTGCAGGGCTTCCAGCTTCATGGCCAGGGCGGTTATCTCCTGGATGCAGCCGATCTCCTTCTCCACGTGGATAACCTGGTCGGACTGGGACTTTTCGTACTCGGCAAGATAGCTTCTAAGGTCTTTGGGCAAAGTGGTCCTCCTGCGGGTGGGATTGAATATACAGGTACTATATTTTTTCGTTATCACCTTTGTCAAGGAACGAGGTTGCTTTCCCTTTGCCTCCGAGTGCCCTTTGTATTAAACTCAAGTATGTCCTTTCGGCTATTTTGACTTTTTCCGATGGGCAACGAACGGAGTTGATATGATAAAGCACGACCTCACGGTCCTGCTCGCCGAGGCCGCCAGGCGCGCCCAGGCCCAGGGCAAGCTGCCGCACACGGCGCTGCCGGAAGTTCTGTTGGAGCACCCACCCAGGTCGGAGCATGGGGACTACGCCAGCAGCCTGCCCCTGAAGCTCAGCCGGGCCGCCCGAATGAATCCCATGGCCATCGCCGAGGCCATCGCCTCGTGCCTTCCTCCAACGGACTTTCTTGCCAGGGCCGAAGCCGCTCCTCCCGGCTTCATCAACCTTAACCTGAAGGACCAATGGCTGGCAAAGCAGGTGGAGGATATCCTGGACCAGGGCGATAACTACGGCTCAATCTCCCTGGGACATGGCGAGAGGGTTCAGGTGGAATTTGTCAGCGTCAATCCTACCGGCCCTCTGCACGTCGGCCACGGCCGGGGGGCCGTTCTTGGCAGCACGCTGGCCAGGGTACTGGGCATCGCCGGATACGAAGTCCAGAAGGAATACTATCTAAACGATGCCGGAAACCAGATAGACTCCTTTTATCGCACCCTCTACTCCCGCTATTGTCAGGCTTTGGGGCAGAAAATGGAGGTGCCCGCTGACGGTTATGTCGGCGCGTACATGGTGGACCTTGCTCGGGAAATCGTGGCCGAAGTGGCAGACCGCTTCCTCTCTTTGCCACAGGTGGAGGCTACCCAGGAATTGGGCCAAATGGGTCTGAAGAGGATTGTTGACGCCATCAGGGAAGACCTGGAACGCCTGGGGGTTACCTTTGACCAGTGGTTCAGCGAGAATAGCCTCTACGAGACCGGGCAGTTTAAGGAGTCTCTGGGCATTCTGCGGGAGAAGGGCTTTGTCGAAGAAAGGGATGGGGCTATCTGGTTCACTTCGACCGCGTTGGGAGAGGACAAGGATAATGTCATCATCCGCAGTAACGGGTCACCTACCTACTTCGCTTCAGATATCGCCTACCACTCCAACAAGTTCATCAGCCGCGGCTTCCAGCGGGTGATCAATATATGGGGCGCCGATCATATGGGCCACGTGTCTCGTATGAAGGCGGTAGTAGGCGCCCTGGGGGTGGACCCGGAGAGGCTCCGGGTGATTCTCGTCCAGATGGTCGCATTGCGCCGGGGCAAGGCAGTGATAAAGGTCTCCAAGCGCACGGGAGAGATGATAACCCTCCGGGAATTGATGGACGAGGTGGGCGTGGACGCCTGCCGTTTCTTCTTCCTGGCCAGGTCGGCGGATAGCCAGATGGACTTCGACCTGGCCCTGGCCAAGCGTCACTCCGCCGAGAACCCCGTTTACTACGTGCAGTATGCCCATGCGCGCATTGCCAGCATCCTGACCCTGGCCCGGGAGCGTAGCCTGGACTGCGAGCAGGGAGACGTTTCCCTCCTGAACCATCCAGCGGAGATGGCGTTGGTCCGAAAGATGCTTCTGCTGCCGGAACTGGTGGAGACGGCGGCCCTGACCCTGGAGCCTCATCATCTAACCTATTATGCCCAGGACCTGGCAACTACCTTTCATGCCTTTTACAAACAGTGCCGGGTAGTCTCCCGGTACCCCAGGGACCTTCCTCTCAGCCAGGCCCGCCTCAAGCTGGTCGCCGCCGCCAAGGTCGCGCTGGCCAACACCCTCAAGCTCATGGGCATGACCTCGCCGGAGCGGATGTAACGCCAACTCTTCTTGTAGAGACGTCCCGGTGAGGCGTCTCCGCGGGCTGGTACGGGAAACGGGCTATGGCGCCAGGTAGGGGCGTGTTAGGCCGTCTGGCTGAGACTCGGTACCGCCAAAAAATCCTTGGCCCAATTCCATCATGTAGAGACGCCCCGGTGGGGCGTCTCATCGGGCTGGTCTGCAAGGTGGGGAACGAGCTCGGAGGCGTATGGCTTTTAGCAGCTCTGACTGAGACCCGTTTTTGCCAAAGCAATTCTCGAACCAAATCCATGTTGTAGAGACGCCCCGGTGGGGCGTCTCACGGTCTTTTGTCAGACCGGCTGGAATGAGGCAGAAGACACCCTCTGGCGTACCACCGGATTCGTACCCGACACGGCTTGCGGCGCAAGAGACGGTTCCCGTTAGAAGTTATCAGTAAGGCCCGATTTCGCAAGAACAATCCTTGAGCTTAACCTGCTGCATGGAGACGCCCCACCGGGGCGTCTCTACATTTGGAGGACTGGCAGGGGGCCAAGTGTGACAAAAGCCGCTGAAAAATATAGCGGGCAAGATATTATGGAGGTTAGACAAGTCTGAGGGCGGAATGCCCAAGAAGGGAAGGAGTATTAGAATGGCTGAAACACAGGATAAGACGCTGCCGACTGGACCCATTACCAAAGATAGCATAGTTGGGGCAGTCTTGGACCGATATCCCCAGACGATGGGTGTGTTCCTCCAGTTCGGGTACACCCCACTGAAAGACCCAACGGCTCGCCAGGCCCTGGCGAGCAGGACCACCATCGAGCAGGCAACCAAGATCGTCGCCGCCGATCTGGACGCCCTACTGGCCGCCTTGAACAGGATCAAGGCGGCGGTGGACGCCTCCGCTACCGCTTCCACCACGGTAAGCTTGCCTATCACCAAGAACCATCTGGTAGGAGAGGTCACCGAAGCCTTCCCCTCGACGTTGGAGGTATTCCTTCAGCACGGATTCGACCATCTGGCTGACGCCAACATGCGGCGGACGGTTGCGAAGACCGTGACTATAGAGATGGCCTCAACCATCCACGGCATCGAGCTTAACGGATTTCTCGCCAAGCTAAACCAGGCCGCCGGCGGCGGTTAAACTATAGACGGCGAAGGGCCGTCCAACCATACGCAGTTAACTGCATAATATTGTGGTAGGGGCGGGTTTCAAACCCGCCCCTACGGCATGGTCATTATTGAGAGTGTTGAAAGTCCTCCGGTGTCACTCGATGGGCGGGCCTTTCTGGGACTGCTGGAAGGGGCTAGAAAGCCCCTCCTATCCAGTATTCAATACCCTCGTTATTCGCACTCGTTATTCGCACTTGTTGTTCGCGCTCTTGCAGCCCGTGGGACGGCGTGCTATTATCTCTCCACTTGCTATTTACCCGCATCTAAAGCAAGACCTATTGGGAGAGAGTCATGAGCACCGTCAGAAGCTTTTGGAACCCGCGCTCCGGCGCCAGCCCCTACTGGAATCCCTACCTGGAGACCATGCCCAGGGAGAGGCTCGACGCCATCCACCTGAAGCGTATAAAGTCCCTGCTTCGCTATGCCTACGATAATAGCCCCTTCTACCGGCAAAAGTTTCAGGAAGCAGGCATCACCCCAGACGATATCCGGACTTTAGAGGACTTCAAGACCAGGGTCCCGGTCACGGACAAGTCCGACTTCATCCATCTTCAAGAGGAGAACCCCCACTACGGTCAGACGGGGGCTATGCCCGAGGAGTACATAGCACACCATTGCGAGACCTCCGGCACTACCGGCATCCCCTTACGGATCCCTTACACCATGTACGATACGGAGCGCTACGGCGAGGGATGGGTCTACGGGTGGTGGGCCGTGGGCATCCGGCCGCACGACACTTTTTACTTCGCTTTCAACTGGGGCCTGTTCGCCGGGTTCTGGAGCGCCTACTGGGGCGTACGCCGGCTTGGCGGAAAAGTCTATTCCGGCGGCGGCCAGACTACCGAGGGCCATATCCGTGCCATACAGCGCCTGCGCCCGACGGTTCTTCTGTCCACGCCCACATATGCCCTCTACATGGCCGAAGTGGCCCGGGAGATGGGCATTGACCCGGCCGGCCTGTCGATCAAGTATACCTATCACGCCGGAGAGCCCGGCCCCTGCGCCCTGCCTGCCGTCCGAAAGCAGCTCGATGAGTCCTGGGGGGCTTTCTCCTCCGAATGCTACGGTGTGGCGGAGCTACATTCGCTGACCTTCGGGTGCCCCACTCGTGAGGGCGTGCACCTGGACGAGACCAACACCTTCTCCTGGAGCCGGGACCCAGAAAGCGGCAAGGAAATTCCGGAAGGACAGATTGGCGAAAATATCGTCACCACCTACGTGAACAATGCCCAACCCCTCATTAACTACCGCACCCATGACCTGGTGGAGCGCCATTATAACTGCGTCTGCGGCAGGACCTGGGCCTTCTTGCGAGGTGTAGTATTAGGGCGGTCGGACTTCATGGTGACGATTAGAGGGACTAACGTGTACCAGTCGGCAGTGGAGAAGATCCTTGGGAGCATACCTGGGGTTAGCACCCATTATCAAATGATATTGACCCGGGAAAAGGGGTTGGACCGCATGTTAGTGCAGGTGGAGCCGGTCAAAGAATATCCGGTCGAGAAGCAAGTTCAGTTGGGCGAGCAGGTAGGCAAGGCCATTCACCAGGCCCTAAAGGTCCGTCTGGAGGTGGAGACGGTGCCGGTTGGGAGCCTACCCCGCTACGAGCTAAAGACCAAGCGAATCGTTGACCAGCGACCCAAGGAAGTCAGAAGGGCGTTAGACAGGTAGGAAGCATGGACGCAGATGAGACCATTTCCCAGATAGACCGGGCCAGGGCTTTAGTGCAGGGGATACGAGACACTACGGACAGCCCCCTGGTCGAGCGGTGTATGCAATTGGCCGAGATGAACCTTCACTGGGCTAAGTGGTGCCTGGGCGGCGACGTGGAGATCGCTCCGGAGCTAGACGAGCGGTTGGCCTAAACGCCGCTTCTTGACATAAACTCCCGTACTGCCTGGGCCATGGTGGAGACCATCAAGGCCATTATCTTCCCCCCTTTTTCCGAGGAGGCCAGCGCCGGGGCGCCGAAGTAGCCTGGTCCCACATCCTTAAACCGAAGGCCGGCTGCCACTGTATCTATCAGGTCTACATCAGTGGCCGGAAGGAACCTCCAAGTTTCATTCACAAGGTCGGGACGCACCCAAAGCATCAAGGACGTCTCCATCTCGCCGCCGTGCAGGTCCCGCCGCAGCCTGGTCTCTATGATCCCCCTCAGCCGTGGTAGCCAGGTGCCGCCCGTACTGACGAAGAGTTCAGTTGCCTCCAGCCCCACCCTATCCTGAATAGCTGAGATGGCGCGCTGGATATGCTCGGCGTTGGCCGGTTCCAGGTGGAAGCAGAGGAAAGCGGCTCATCGGAGGTAATCTCACCTAAAAGCCTGGTCACGGCCGCGTTTTCAGGCTTCCTACCCTCGCTAGATAGTCCAGCGCTTCCTGGAGGGATACCACGTCCGCATACTTGGCCTCCATGTCGAAGAGGTTGGCGGCGTGGGCGAAGGACGAGCGGTCGAAGATACACTCCTCCACGGCCAGAACCGTATAGCCGTGGGAGAAAGCGTCCACCACGCTGGCCCGGACGCAGCCTGAGGTGCTGGCCCCTGCCATCAGAATAGTATCCAGGCTTTGGGCACGCAGGTAATCATGCAGCGACGTCTCAAAGAAAGCGCTGGCCGCCGGCTTCTCTATAAGCAGGTCTCCGGCTTGAGGACTGATCTCCGCTGGGAAGTCCTGGATAGGGCCTTTCCCTCCGGCTTTCAGTGCCCGTTTAGTGGTCACGCTGCCAGGCGCCGGGCGGGTATAGACCACCGGGGTCCGCGCGGTTCGTGCGACCTCGACTAGCTCCATGATATGGTCCAGGGCAATCCAGCCGGCCTCTCCACACCCCGTTGGCACCTCTTCTACAGACTTTGCCACGTCCGTGCGCTTGCCCAGAAACGGCAGGGTCACGTCTACGATCAATAGGGCGGGACGCTCGCCCCACGGCAGCCTCCCCGCAAATCCGGCCTGCTCGTAAAGCTCTCGGTCCTCCTGGGGAATAGCCTTCTGCCATGGCCTCATTTTGTTCCTCCTTGTGGGTTTGACCTCTCCCCCGGCATCTCTCCGCATCGGGCAAGGGGGTTCTGCAGGCGGCGCAACTCCGGCTCCAATTGTGGCCTCTACATCGGGAAGGGGAGTCTATCGATATCGGAATTGGAAGACCTGATGTGACAACAAAGTCGTTCTCTAAATGTCATTTCTAATCTGCGAAATCTGCGGATCGTACGTTAGCTGGCTACTCTTTCAACAACTGCCCGGCGATGACGATCTGCTGTATCTCGGAGGTGCCTTCGTAGAGGCGCAACGCCCGCACCTCACGGTAGAGGCGCTCCACCACGGTGCCTACGGTGACACCCAGGCCCCCGTGAATCTGTTGGGACTGGTCCACGGCCCGCTGGGCCATCTCCGTCGCGTAGTACTTGGCCATGGATGACTCCAGGCTGGTCCGGCCCGGACCCCGGTCCAGCATCCAGGCGGCCTGGTATACCAGCAGGCGGCCTGCCATGAGCTCCGTGGCCATGTTGGCCAGCTTGGCCCTGATCAACTGGAAATCAGACAGATACTGGCCGAAGGCCCGGCGCTGCTTGGCGAACTTCAGGCCCTCTTCCAGCGCCCGCTGGGCGAAGCCCAGGGCGGCGGCGCCCACAGTCACCCGGAAGAGATCCAGCGTCTGCATGGCGATCTTGAAGCCGTCCCCCTCGGCCCCCAGGAGCTGGGACGCCGGGATGCGGCAGTCCCGAAAGGCCACCTCGGCGATGGGATGGGGAGCGGCCATGCGCATCTTCTCGACGATATGAAATCCGGTGTTTCGCCCATCCATAGCGAAGGCCGAGAGACCCTTGGCCCCTTTGCTGGGGTCGGTCTTGGCAAAGACGGTGTAGGTCCCGGCGATGCCGGCGTTGGAGATGAACCGCTTGTTGCCGTTGAGAATATAGTCGTTGCCCCGGCGCTC
>JAUYDP010000131.1 GCA_030691805.1 Dehalococcoidia bacterium
AGGCCGACGTCGTCCCCCAGGGCTGCCGGAAGGATCTGCACCTTTCTGAAGTTGGGCATGGCGCGCTCGGCCACGGTCCGCTTTACCGGTCCGAACAGGAGGTCTCCCGCCTGGCTGACACCACCACCGATAATTACGGCCTGGGGATTAAAAAGATGCACCAGGTTAACGACTCCAATGCCCAGGTAGGTAGCGGCCTTCTCCATAACCTCCGCGGCCATACGATCGCCGGCCCGGGCGGCCGCCTCTACAGCTTCAGCGGTGATCGGTCCCTTACTGAAGAGAGGTATGGTGCTTTCTTCGCCGGTAGCCATCCTCTCATCTGCTTGCCTGGCAATGGCCGTACCGGATGCAAGGACCTCAAGGCAGCCTACGCTCCCACATTTGCAGGGAGGACCATCGGCAATGGACATGTGGCCGGCCTCGCCGGCCAGTCCGTCCTGGCCAAGGAGCAGCTTCCCGTTAGCGATAATTCCGGCCCCGATGCCGGTGCTGACGGTGAGATATACCATGTGGTCCAGCCCCCTGCCGGCGCCGAATTGGTGTTCCCCCAGAGCGGCCAGGTTGGCATCGTTGCCCACGTAAACCTGTAGACCAAGGGACTTCTCCAGGATAGATTTAAGAGGGACGTCCCTCCAATCCGGCAGGTTGGGTGGAGTGAACATGACCCCCGTGCGGTGGTCCAATGGACCTGGGGCGGCCAGTCCCAGAGCCAGGACCTGGTCCCTGGGGACTGACTCAATGGCCTCCCGAGCCGCCCTTAATATGCGAGCGATGACTGTGTCTCGCCCCTGGCCGGCCTGGGTTGGGTAACTCATCTTCCAGGAGAACTCGCCAGACGAAGTGGCGAGGGCTACCCTGAAGCGAGTGCCCCCAAGGTCTATGGTGACGATATGGAGCGGTTTCATGTAAGCGGTCTCCGATATTCAGGTATTGGCTTGGCGCTAACCCCTGGCTTTAACCGCAGGGAGGTCTTTCCAGGCCTTTATCACCTGTTCTGACGTGGCTACCTGGCCGAAGTACTTGGAAATGTTAGTGATGGTGGCCTGGTGCTCGGCCCGATCATAGGCTGCGCAAGAGTCCGATGCCAGGACAACATAGTAATCTCTCATGAAGCCATCCCTGGCGGTTGTCTCAACGCAGACATTGGTCGCCACGCCCGTCATGAGCAATGTCTTGATCCCTAGCGCTCGAAGCATTACGTCAAGGTCAGTACCGTAGAAGGCGCTGAACCTCCTCTTGACCAGGACCCGCTCGTCCTCCCAGGGCGTTACCTCAAAGAGATCCGCTCCCCAACTTCCTTCACGGCAGTGCTTTGGCACCTCCAGGTTCACGCCGTGGAGGCGAGTTGCCCACGCCTGGGAATCGCTCCACCGGCTATGAACTGCTTGCGTGAAGATAACCGGAGCGCCGACCCTTCGTGCTTGCTCCAGCAGCTCGATGAGGTTTGGCATCATTTCATCCACCATGGATAGGTCCTGACGTGCCCTGGCCATGGATCCCTCAATGTGGCAGAAATCATTCTGCACATCCACAACCATAAGCAAACAGTGCCCGGGGTCTACTTTCTCTGCCAGTGTAAGCATCGTTTTACCCACCTTTCATATCCTGAGTCAAGTCCTTCAGGACGAGGTTGCACCAGTCGCGGACACCCTCCTCCCGTAGAATAGCCCAGCGCAGCGCCAGTTGCCAAAAACGGATGTCTTCCTTAGGATAGGAGTCTATATCGCCCTCCTGAAGCTCCTTGAAGAGCCTTTCCATATCGCGGTAGAGGGCCAGGGTCGCCTGTGCTCGATCCTGCCTTTCGGTGATGTGCTCCAGCAGGGTCTCTCTCTCGATGTTTCTTGCGAAAAACACCTTGAGCGGGAAGAGGTCCCGAACAGCGGAGTCTTGGACCGGCGCCCGAAGCCAGGTTTGGAGGGCACGCCGGCCCTTCCGGGTGATCGAGTAGACCTTCTTTGTGGGCTTCTTCTCCTGGGGGACCAGGTCCATCTCCACTAAACCTGCCTCTTTTAGCCTTGCCAGGGCCGGGTATATCTGGCTCATATGGACGCGCCATAAAAAGGAGATAGACTTATCAAAGAGCTGTTTAATCTCGTAGCCGGACATGGGCCTTAGAGTAAGTAAGCCTAAGACGGCGTTCTCAAGTACGGCTGATGATAAGTCATTCATGATATATATCAGATATGACCCTTATGGATTACGATGTCGGGGAGGTTGCGATGACGTCCCAAATAGTCCAGTCCATAGCCTACCACGAATCTGTTGGGGATTGAGAATCCAATGTAATTAACATTAATTCTCGGACTCTTCCCTGAATCGTCTCACGGTCAATCAGCACACTGGCCATTTTTTCTCTGCCTTCAGGCCCATATTATCACAGAGAAAGCAGCAAACCAAAGGGAGGCCGGTAGGGGCGGGTTTCAAACCCGCCCCTACTCTGCAAAGGGCGGACGGGAGGGCACCCCTCAATGGACAAAGCGTGGCCTGGTCTCCTCGTCCCCAGCGCCCCTAACGAGGGACGTGGATGCAGCGATAATAGCGATAATGGAGAGAACAAGGAAAGTGTCCTGGAATGCGCCGAAGAATGCCAGTTGGGATTCCGCCTGGCCGGCAGCGCGTAGGGCTATTTGCAAGCTGAGAACTGCTCCTCCTATTGCGACTCCAAAGACCATACCCAGACTACGGGCTGTAGCGACTATCCCAGAGGCTACTCCCTGCCGGTTGGGCGGCGCGGATCCCATGATGGCGCTGGTATTCGGACTAACGAAAAGTCCGCTGCCGATCCCCAAGCAGAAGAGAGGAACGACGATTTCCCAGACGTTAGATTCCGGGCCCAGGTTACGTAGAGCAAACAGCGTTATTAAGATGATCACCGATCCCGATGTAGAAAGCAGACGGGACCCCATGCGGTCCGAGAGGTAGCCGCTTATCGGAGCGACCATGGCCATTGCCAGAGGTTGCGCGGTAATCAGCAATCCAGCAAAGCTAGGGGTGAAGCTGCGTCCCTGCATCAGGTAGAACGGGAGGAGGAAACTGGCGGAAAAAACACACAAGTAATTTAGGAAGGCGCTGGCGGTAGCAGCTTTGAAAAGACGGCTTCGGAAGAGGCCCAGGTCCAGCATGGCATAGGAAAGGCTGCGTTCGAAGCGAAGGAAAAAGACTAAGGATATGGCAGAAAGGGCGATCACGCCTAGTATGAGAGGCGAAGTCCAACCCAGGTCCTGCCCCTTGGATATTCCCAGCAACAGGGCGCCCATGCCTATCGTCATTGCACCAGCTCCCACTAGGTCGAACGACTCCCGTGCGCCTGCCGGCCGGTGGGAGGGGATTATCCAAAACGACATGGCCGCCGCTACCAGTCCGATGGGTAGATTAAGGAAGAACACTGACCTCCAGCCGAGAAGGTCAGTGAGGTATCCTCCCAGGGCCGGTCCAACTAGAAGGCCCAAATATCCGGCTGTTAATTGAATGCCGAGAAGCTGCCCACGCTGCTCCGCTGGGAACTGGCTGGTCAGGATGGCCGAGGCGTTGGAAACGACCATTGCTGCTCCGATGGCTTGCCCAACCCTAGCCGCGATCAGGAATGTTTCGTTGGGAGAAATTCCACACAACCCCGAACCGATAATGAAGGTGAGGAGGCCTGCAATGTAGACCCGCTTATATCCCAGGATATCACCCAATCGCCCAAAGCTCAGGAGCAGGATGCAGAGCGTGAGCAGATAGGCCATCAACACCCATTCGATCGATGAAAGGTCGGCTCCGAATGACTGGCGTATGACCGGCAGCATAATATTAACGATACCGGCGTTCAACGCCCCCATGAAGGAGCCGATGCCAAGGGTGATCAGCACCCACCATTGGAGTTCCATTCCAAGCCAGCCATGGCCTGGAAAGGACAGCCCATTCATGGAACGAGACGAACTTGTGGTATGCGGCTTCAAATGATAGTGTTCCTAAGTTATTGGACGGTGTCCGGTGGACAGACCTCGATTACTGGCCCCGATTGGCTTGGAAGTGCCCTAAGCAAGCGAGGAAGAGAGGCGCCACGCCCGGTTTTTTCGTCCTTTGGGTTAGAGCAACCAGGCCCTTCTGGCTAGAGCGGTCCGCCGGGGTTGTCCCAAGTGTAACATCTCTACAAGCCAAGTTCAAAAGATACGATGCTTCCTTGACACCGGGCACGTTGGGTTCTACGATTTCCATATGAGGTTAAGACTCTACTAGAGGTGGAACATAGGTTTGCTTAACGGAAATTACTGGAGCTTAGGCTACATCCTTGGAACCAGCCGGGCGCTTAGCGCCCCATACTACGTTAACCTGGAGCCCACCAACCATTGCAACCTCCACTGCACCATCTGCTCTCGGGTCAATGGCACTCCTCGCGGCTACATGTCTTGGAATGTTTTCAGGGAGATCGTTGACCAGTGCGCAGCCCTGGGGGTGAGGCAGGTCTCCCTTTTTCTAGGTGGGGAACCTACCCTTCATGCGGACCTGGCAAGAATGGTCGCCTACGTGGAGCAAAAAGGGTTGGTCAGCGGCATCCATACCAACGCCACCTTGCTTACACCGGAGCTGTCCCAAGACCTTCTCCGTGCAGGACTAAGCCAGATAAGTATATCGCTGGACGGTGAGACACCGGAGGAATACGAGCAGGTGCGAAAGGGAGCCAGGTTTGCAGAAACTAAAAGTAACATCCTGGCTTTTCTGGAAGCAAAGAAGGGCTTTGGCGAACGCAGGCCCCATACCATTATTCAGACTATCCGGCAATTCCGCCCCGAGATGCTCGATAATAAAGGCTGGGTGCATTATCCCGATTCAGGGGAGAAGTTTAACCGGCAGTTTCAAGGGCTTCCCGTGGAAGAGATAAGGGTCCTCCTACCCCATACCTGGCGTGGTGAGAAGATGGATATTGCCCACCGGCCGCCAGGGTCGGTCTACTTACGTTGTAAGCATCTCTGGATGGGACTCAGCATTGCCTGGGACGGACAGGTGGTAGGCTGCTGCAACGACTTGAACCGGGTGCATCTAAGAGGAAGCGTAGTTGACGATGGTCTCAAAGGTATTTGGGACGGGCATGATGCCCGCCGTCTCAGGTTGCTGCACGTTAAGAAACAGCACCGCCTGATACCGCTGTGCGGTGATTGTGATGAAGTCTGGCGCGATGAGCACCCCCTGCGTGGCTGGCTGAGGAGCCGGCCACTTTGGGGTTGGGCCAGGAGGCTTCTGTACCGTGCGACTGGGAAACCGTAGGGGAGCGTCTGAGAGGCTCACTTGTTTCACCACAGTTCCCCATGCCCGTTGGGGCACCACCGAGCATGAAAACTCAGTGGTCATTACCAGTGGCACAGGCGAGACGCCTGTGCCACTGGGGGCTCATTTTCATATCAGAGCACACAGAGAACACGGAGAAACCCTCTGAAACATCTCCGTGTGCTCTGCGTTCTCTGTGGTAAGATTGTAGGTTGTGGCATACCATCGTGAATGCTATAATACTGCCAATGGACCCGGGCAGGAGGAACGAGTAAGCTGAGCAATACGGACAAGGCCGCTGCGCAGCCATCATGGATTCAGGCCTACCTGGAGGGAGTCCTGGTCTCGCCCCAAGTGAAGGCTGTCCGCCAACAGTCCGTTCCGTTTCAGGTCTCCGGTCCAAACTCCAGGCCAGGAGATAAACCTCTGGTCGTCGGCCAGGTTCTTGCCGGTCAAAGGCGGGTTATCCTTATGGGCCCGGGCCGCTATGGCAAGACTACCCTCCTCTTATCAATACTCTACGACTACGCCAGCCAGATGGCTGGTAAGCAAGACGGCGCCGCCTCCCATTCACCATATTGTGAAGAAGCCAGGATACCGCTCTACCTGGACGTAGGACTGCTGGCCTCTGGCCAGAGCCTGGATGACCTCTTTGAGCGGTGGTGCTCAACCATGGCTGCTCAGGAGATCAAAGCTTCTCAGGTAACTGACCTTCTCGCAACCAGAGAGTGCCTGGTGCTTCTGGACCATATGGACCGCCTGGTGGGACGTCAACACCTCGAAGGTCTGAACGCCCTGAGGGCCCTAATGGTGGATAGGTTTCCCCAGCAAAGATACGTCCTGGCTCTTCCGGAACATGAATACCCGCTGGTGGAAGACTGGCTGCCCCCAGGCCACGCTCTCCACCTGATGCCTCTGTCCGAGGAAGACGTTTTGGCCTTTCTCCATACTCAGGTTGGGGAGTCTCAGGCCCGCCGTATTGTTAGACTATTCCGGACTCGCGGCTTGTGGGAAATGGGGAGAGACCCGCTGTTCCTTTCCGCTATGATGGCCTTCGTCTTGGAGCTAGGGCAGCAGGAGCCGTGTCGCGCCGATATTCTAGCGCGATTAACGGATAATCTCCTGGCGGGATTGGAAAAACTGAAGGCGCCACTGGAGAAGCTTGCGTTGCGCCTGGAGCGGGAGGGACTGGAGGAATTCGAGTGGTCCCAATGCCAGTTTGATCTGGGGGACGGTGACCAGGATGTGGACGGCAGGCAAGCCTGCCGAAGCCTGCTAGCGGCGGGAGTCCTTCGCCTTGTCTCTAGGGAACGTGGTCTGGCCTTTTGCCACAGTGGTGTGCGGCAATACCTCGCCGGCCAGGCCTTGGGCCGTGCTCTAGCACAGGGGGAGCGCCTGCCAGCGATCCTTGGCTCCTTTAGCCCTCGATGGGCAGAGCCTCTGAGCCTTCTTTACGGGTCCATGCCCCAACGCCATCTGCTGTTAGAGTCTCTCGTTATCCCCGATTCTTCGTTCGAAGCGATTTATCTCGCTGTATATTGCGTCTCTCAGAACGAGCCTCGCGGCGGGTTTAGGCAGGCACTACATCCCAAGTTCTTCGATCCCCAGGTCAATTGCCTGCTTGGAAGGGTTCTACACAAGCTAGGCTACCCGGAGGAAGCCCGGTTTGAATTAGAAGAAGCCCTACGGTTCCGTCCGGACCGGGCAGACATACACTATGAGCTTGCCCGGGTGCTAACAGACCTGGACAAGTCTGAAAGCGCCTTGCAGTCCTACCAGCGGGCGGCAAGCCTTGGGCCACCCAGCTCGGAGATCGCCGTAGAGATGGCGCTGGTGCGTGCCCGGGGTCAAGATCCCAGGGAGGTCTCTCCAACGCTATTAGAAGAAACCCTTGACGTTTTAGACAGGAAAAAGGCCGAGACACACTCCCGTCTGGCTGGCATCTATCTTGAGGCTGGGGATGCCGAGAAAGCATTGTCCCACGCAGGAGAAGCCCTTCGCCTGGTCTCCTCTGCCTCGTATCAAAGCCAAATGGGCTGGGCGCTAGAGCATCTGGGCAATAAGCTGGATGCCAAGAAGCACTTCCAGCAAGCCCTGGCCCAGGAGCCTGGCCTGGTGTCAGCGCTGCTGGGACTTGGGCGTGTCCAGGAAGAAGAGGGCAAACTGGAATCGGCATTGGAGAAATATGAGGCTGTCCTTGCCAGCGATCCGCAGGAGCTGGGAAATTACCTGAATATTAGCAGAATCTACCGCCTCAAGGGGCAGTTTCTGCACGCTAAGATCTACGCCGGGACCGCCTTGGACATAGACCCTAACCACTCTCCGGCGCTCGTGGAAATGGGAGCGCTCCTGGAGGCTCAGTCAAGGTATAACGAGGCAGTAGAGCAGCTTCGCAGGGCCATTGACCTGAAGCCACGGGAATCCTACTTCCATTATCGCCTGGGCTGGTTGTTAAAGCTGGCTGGCAGGCTGCCTCAAGCCGAGGCGGAGCTTCGGGCCGCCATTGAACTCGATCCTGGCCAAGCCGATTACTACAACCAGTTAGGAGTAGTGTTGACCGAACTGGAAAGACATCGGGAGGCACTGGTCGCGTATCAACGGGCCTCTGAGCTCAAAACCGAGAACCCACTGTATTTCCGCAATGTTGGGGTTGCGCTGGCGCAACTGGGCCAGGTCCAAGATGCACTACTGGCCTTCGACCGGGCCCTGGTGCTCTGTCACCTACCAGACGTCGGGCTTGGGGAGTCGGACTTGATCAGCAACTTGATAGCTGCGGATGCCCACAGCGAGCGGGGCCAGATCCTGGAGAAGATGGGGGATGGAGCAGCGGCGCTCAAAGAATACCAGCGGGCGGTAGAGCTGATGCCCACGGAGTCCGCGTATCGTCTACGCCAAGCCTTGGCCTACGGTCACTTCAATGAACCGAACCGCATGCTTCATATCCTTCGCCGTTCTGTGCAAATGAGGCCGGAAGACGGCCTGGCCCATTACCACCTGGGTGAGGCCCTGGAGACCATGGGCCAGGCGGAAGAATCTCTGGCGGCTTACCGGAAGGCGGTAGATGCCAGGCCCAAGGAAGGGCGCTTCTGGAAGAGCCTTGGCCGCGTCCAAAGGGCTGTAGGACAGATAGATGCCTCAATTGAATCGCTGGCTCGTGCAAAGGATCTTCTTCCGGGCGAGGCAGACGCCCATTTCCAGCTCGGCCTCTCATTGGAAAGCGCAGGCCGGGGCCAAGAGGCTGAAGAATGTTACCGTAAGGCGGCCCGCGAGGACGTGAACAGGGAGGAATACTGGATGGCTCTGGGCCGCTGCTGTCGAGGCCTGGGGCGTCTGTCTGACTCCCAGGCCGCCCTTCGCCGGGTGCTCTTCCTCAATCCAACCCAGAGTGCCGCCCATAGTGAGATGGCAGAGACTCTACTCCGCCAGCAACGCCACCAGGAAGCCCTGGCCGAGGTGCAGGCCGCTATCAAGGGTGACCCCGAGGTGGGGCTTTATCACCACCAGGCGGCCCGCATCCACCGCGAGGCGGGGCAAGGTCAGGACGCACTCAGTTTCCTGAGCAAGGCCGTTGAGCTAGAGCCTCACAGGTCCGCGTGGCGGCGGGAGTTGGGAGAATTGTTAGAGGAAATGGAGGAATGGGAGAATGCCCTTGGCCAGTACGAGATCGCTTGCCAGCGAGAGCCAGATTCCGCTCAAGGATTTTATTTGCTGGGGAGACTCCATCATCGCATAGGGCGTGCCGACGAGGCATTGTCCGAGTCGGAACGGGCAGTTAACCTTGATCCCCAAGGAGTTGAGGCGAGGGTGTTTTTGACCTCCCTCTATTTTGAGCGAGGTGATTACCAAAAAGCGCTCACTCACTGCCAGGATATTACGAGGGTTGCTCCAGGCGCCGCGGAGCCTTATTACCTGGCAGCCAGGTCTTTAATCAAGCTGGGAAGGGACCTGGAGGCCATTCAGCAACTGGAACAGGCTACGTCGCTACGTCCCAACGAGCCTGCATGGCAACGAGAACTGGGGCAGGTGTACGCAGGGGCCGGGAGGCTCCTGGAGGCGCAGCAAGCATACCACCAAGCCCTCCAAATGGGGCCTAACCCTGAGCTTCGAAGGGAGCTAGCCCACCTGTATTTGAAGATGGGCTGGAGGCAGGAGGCCATCAAGCAATTACAAGAGGGATTGGAGGAGGTTGCCGGGACTGGTCCGGAAAAACACGGCCGCTGGCTCCTTGATATGGGCGACTTCTACCAGGAGGCCCGGGACTGGGATAAAGCCTGGGCAGCTTACGACGCAGCCCGCTCCCTGCTAGGAGACCAAGGCGAGGTCTACGAACGGAAGGGAAGCCTGCTGGTGAGCATGGGCCGGTATCAGGAAGCTAAGGTTGAGCTGGAAGGGGCGGCGGCGCGTGGGTATAGCGAGCCGATAGTTAGCCGTACGCTCAGCTTGGCTCTGTTCGGCCTCGGTGACACGGAAGGTGCGTTACGCCATGCCATCAAGGCCGCCTTTGCCGAACCTGGGAACGCCCAGTTCCAACGGCACCTTGGGTCCGTATTGCGCAAGAAGGGCGACCTCAACTCGGCAATGAATTACCTTCAAAGGGCATTAGACCTGGCCCCCGGCGATCCCCGCAGCATGCACCAGATGGGCCTGGCTTTTGAGGACAAGGGCGACGTTAAAGAAGCCCTGCGTCTATATCAAGAGGCGGCTTACACGTTGCCAGAAGAGCCTGACCTTCGAATGGAATACGGCAGGCTTCTTCTGAACCTGGGGAGGGCTGAGGAGTCTTTACCAGAGCTTCAGGCGGCCGTGGAAGGCGCCCCGGACAGCGCCAAGGCCCGGTTTCTTCTGGGCAGGGCCCTGGAGGCCCTAGGATCACTGGAGCGTGCTCGGGAACAATACTCCGCCGCGGTCAATCTTGATCCGCAAGCGGCCATATACCACTTTCATCTCGGCAAAGTCCTGGAGACCCTGGGAGACCTTTCGGAGGCCCTTCGGGCCTTGCAACAAGCTCTGGATCTCGAAGGCAGCCAGGAGTCCTGGCACGCTGATCTTGCAGCACTCTATGGCATGATGGGTGAAACAGACCAGGCAGGTAGAGAATACCGGCGGGCGCTGGATTTTGCCCCTCCAAACTATGATAATTTCCTCCGGGCCGGCGCGTTTTATCGAGAGGGCGGGCTTTACCGGGAAGCGATAGCGTTGCTAGAGAAGGCTGTAGCACAAGCTTCATCGAAGCCGGAAGGGCATCGCCAGTTGGGCCTGGCGCGGTTGGAGATGGGAGAGAAGACGGAAGGGTTGAGATCGCTTCAGCAGGCTGCGGAGCTTGCTCCCAAGGACCCCCTATACCAGATTGAGCTGGCTAATGCCTTCCGGGTGATAGGGGAACCTTCCGATGCCGCTAAGAAGCTTCTTAGTATAACTAAGGAGTGGCCTGGGTCCCCCGGCGCCTTCTATCACCTTGGCCTGGCTCTGGCAGACCAGCGCTGGTATGGGGAGGCGGTCTCTCCACTATCCCGGGCGGTTGAGCTGGAGCCGGATAATCCCCTTCACCGTTGCGCCCTGGCGAGGTCGCTGGTTGCGCTGGGACGGCATGAAGACGCCCTGTCCCATCTGCATGAAGCATCCGCAAGCGGGTCTGCTCACTGCAACGACCTGGTGGAAATTGGACGCATCCTCGAAGAAATAGGGCGACCCGAGGAAGCCTTGGGTGTATACCGTCATGGTCTAGAGAAAGAACCGGGGGCGGAGTTATATTACCAGGCAGCCCGGGTACTCCATTTATTGCACAGGCCCCAGGACGCGGCGGCCTCTTTACGGGCGGCCCTGTCCCTGGAGGAGCGGGCGGGCTGGCAGAACGAACTAGGGGAGTTGTTAGAGGAAACAGGGAAAGCTTCGGACGCCTTGCCCTGTTTCCAGCGGGCCTCGCAACTTGATCCAAAGGAACCGCTTTACCATCGTAATGTGGGGGTAGCCCTGGAAAGGATGCATCGGTACGAGCCGGCCAGGGAGGCCCTTCAAGAGGCGGTCAGGTTACGCCCTGACTACAAAGATGCCCTGGGGCACCTGGCATCCGTTACAGCGAAGTTCACATTAGAAAGAGAGGTCAAAAAACGCTCATCTCAGCATTGACCTATATCAAGCTCTATGCTAGAATCTTCCTACTGTGGCGTGCTGGGTCTGCCGACTTCAGTCGGCGTTACCGTGCCCGCCACATAACGCCGACTTCAGTCGGCAGACCTTGTGGTATTACGCAAGTTCCGAACCCTTGCCTTGAGGTGAAATGGTGTTAATCCGCGATATCATGGGTATGACCATATTCGCGCTGGGGATAGTGGTTATTGCTCTAGGGTTGGTTATTATCCTGGGCAAGGAGTATCAAGAGACCCTCCGGGTGCTTGCCAGCCACTCCACCAGGCTGAGTGGCAGGGCTATTACGGAAGAGGGCATGGCGCCTGTACTGGATGGCATGGCCCGCCTCTTGGACGCCGTCACCCGCCTCATTGCCACCGCGGTGGGGGTTGGGGCGTTTCTCGCCATGCTGGGTGTCGGCATGTCGGTTTTGGGTTTCTGGATGTTGTCCAAGTGAACAGCCGTCAGCTTTCAGCTTTCAGTCATCAGCTTTCAGCGTTCAGTGATCAGCCTGCGACCCCTAATTTGGGGGGTCGGGACTAACGGCTGATAGCTGACGGCTGATCGCTGATGGCTGGAGGTGGCATGGGATCTAGCATCGAGAGCGGAGCCGTGGGAGGGCCGGATTTCCCATCTGTGGACCGGGCATTTCTAAACCGGTATCTCCAATCTCTGGTATCCAGCCATGCCGTGGTTCCATCCGGAAGGGGCCAGGCCCCTCCGATATTTCTGCAAGACCCATCCTTCACACCAGTCCCCCTAAGCGATGTCCTGGCAGGGCGCACTCCTACGGTTATCCTGGGAGACCTTGGTTGCGGTAAGACCATATTTCTGGCCAACCTCGCCAGCTCGCTAGCCAGGTCTACCCTGGGCGATGCTATTAGCCAAGACTCATGGCTACCTTCACTACCACCCCTTATCCCCCTTTATCTGCCACTGACCGGTATGGGGGAGGGCAGATTGGAAGAGCTGATATTGAGGGCCTTCCGGCAAAACGGGGCCCAAGATGCCACCTGGGAGGTAATCGAACACCTGCTCTCAAAGAACTCCTTCCTGTTATTGCTGGATGGCCTGGACCAGGTCCCCCGCGCATACCAGCTTGAAGCCATGGAGTCCATCACGGCCTTCCTGAACTACCGGTGCCAGGACCACAGGGTCCTTCTGACTTGCCGCCTTCAAGACTTCTCCCTTTTCAGGACCTGGTTCGCCCGGACGCCCGTAGTGCGGTTCCGCGAGTGGGACGACTCCCAGGTGGTAGGCGATCTCACAGCGCACTTGGGGCCGGAGGCTTCACAGGAAATCCTGGATGGCCTGCGGCAGCGGCCTGGTCTCTGGGAGATATTACATAACCCGCTTGTGCTCAGCCTGCTGAAGGACCGGGTCGTCTCCCGGGGTGAGGCCCAACCACTGGCGAGGCGCCAGGGGGAGGTGCTAAGTGCCCTGGTGCAGGGTCTGCTGGAGTGGCCCGCTACCACCGGGCGTGAGCCGCTGCCAGGATCAGGCATAGGACTTCGGGAGGTGAAGCAGGCCCTGGCTCAGGTCGCCTTTTGGACACGGCAGTATGGTAAGTCCAGCATTGACTACCTGACACTTAACGGGTTGCTTAAGGAAGTGACGCCGAAAGGAACAGTAACAAGGGACCTGCTCCATGCGGTCCTGGACACCGGACTCATTCACTTCTCCGAAGACAGGCAGCGTCTCTCCTTCTGGAAAACTATACTGGCTGATTACTTCGCGGCTCTGGCCCTGGGAGAGCGTCTCCAGAAGGGTGAAGACATTGACCCGTACATAAAGGACGAGGAAACCCGCCGGCAATGGGAGTTGCCTCTGGCCCTGCTTTACGGGACTTACCCCAAACGAAGGGACATATTAACGGAGGTGATTGACGAAGGGGAGGACCGGGCTAAAGTTGCCCTTGCTGTAAGGTTGGTTACAAGCAACGAGCCCCCGCACCTCTATAGGCAGATTTTATCCATTGATCCATCCAACGTAAATCTCCGCATGAACTTGGGCATGGCTTTCCAGGCTGCTGGGCTGGTCCAGGAGGCCACCGGTGAACTGGAAGAGGCTCACCGACTCAAGCCAGAACGTACGGACATCATCGCGTTGCTCGGGAAGACCCTGGAGGAGGCATCCCGTTACCAGGAAGCCCTTCAGGTGTATCAAAAGGCCGCTGCCCTAAATCCGCAGGAGGCAACCTACCAGCGCAACATCGGAGTGGTGCTGGCCCGTCTGGGTAAGGCGCAGGAAGCTCAAGAGGCATTGCAAAAATCACTCCAGATATTCCACACAAATTACGCCGATGCCCATTACGAATTGGGGAAGGTGCTGATGCAGCAGGGCCAGGCTGAGAGGGCTTTGGAGTCCTACCGTAGGGCAGTGGAACTGGCCCCTCAACAATCGTTCTACCATTTCGAGCTGGCTCAGGCGTACAAGAAGCTGGGACAGTACGCCGAAGCCATGGAACAGGTCCGCCATGCGGTAAGCCTGGACGAAGGATTTGCCCTAGGGTTTCACGAGTTGGGTCTGATGTACAGTCTCCAGGGGTGGCACGAAGAGGCTGTGGCCGAACATCGGCGTGCCCTGGCCATTCAGCCCGCTAACCCTGCCTTTCGCTTTAACCTCGGCATGGCCCTGGCGGCCAGCGGGAGGCACGATGAGGCAGCATCAGAGTTGGAGGAAGCCGTCCGGCTTGATCCCAGCCAGGCCGGCGCTCTAGACCAGCTCGGCCTTGTCTACTTGCAGCAACAGCGCCACCAAGAGGCCAGGGCGGCCTTCCAGCGGGCCACAGACATGGATCCGAGGGCGGCCTCATACCGGCACAACCTGGCCCTGTCGTTGGCCCAAATTGGCGAATTTGCCCAGGCCTCTAGAGAAATGGAAGAGGCCCTGGCGCTGGAAGAGGATAACGGTGCCTGGCATAGCCAGTTAGGGGATATCCTTTGCCAGCAAGGACGTCCCAGGGAGGCGCTTCTTCACTACCAGCAGGCCATTCAGTTACAGCCCAGAGTCTTCTATCATTACTACAGCGCCGGCGCCCTCTGCCGCCAGTTAGGCAACCTGGAAGAGGCGCTTCGCTACCTTCAGCAAGCCATCACGCTCAAAGAAGACTTCGCTGACTCCTACAACGAGTTAGCTCAGGTTTACGACAGAATGAATCGCCCTGATGAAGCCCTGGCTGCCAGCCAGAAAGCCATGGCTTTGGCCCCAGCCCACGGTGAGTACCACCGCAGCCTGGGCCGGGCTTATAAGGGCCTTGGGCAGGTGGAAGCCACGGTGGAGGAGCTCCGCAGGGCCGTCTCGGTACAGCCAGGTAGCGCTGACGCCCACTTTGAACTGGGCCTGGCGTTCCAAAGCAGTGGCCAAATGGAGGCCGCCCTGGCCGAGTACCGGGAAGCCATCACCCTTAATCCTCGCATGGGAGTCTACCGCCGCAATGCTGGAATGGCCCTCAAGGAACTGGGGCGCGTTAGGGATGCCGTACAGCAGTTCCGTGATGCTCTCCGCCTGGCGCCCGATGACGCGGAGACCAACTACCAATTGGGCTTGACCCTGCTGGCGGCAGGCCAGGAGGGAGAGGCCGCCGAAGCCCACCGCCAGGCCGCACGGCTGGCTCCGGACAACACCTTATATGCCTTCCAGGCCGGGCATAGCTTCAGGCTGGTAGGACGCCTAAACGAGGCGGAGTCCATGTTGCGACACGCGCTAGGCTTTTCGGCGGGTGAGGCACCAGAGGTTGCGTCCCTTCACGATGAATTAGGAACGGTGTTAACCCTCCAGGGCAGGTATCAGGAGGCTTTGCAGGAATACCGGGAGGCATTGACTCTTTCCGACGCCCCTAGTGTCCTCCGCAATCTTGGCAGCGTGCAGGCCAGGCTTCGGCTATTCAGTGAGGCGGCTGACACCTATGCGAGGGCGCTGCGGGAAGATCCCACCAATGCCCAGTGGGAGAATGAACTTGGGGATATCCTTATGGCTCAGGGGCAGCAGGACCTGGCCCTTCATCACTACTTGCGGGCATCAGAGCTTCAGCCGGCCCAGTCCCTTTATCTGCGGAACCTGGGGATATGCCTGAAGCATATCGGGCGCGACCAGGAGGCCCGCGGCTATCTTCAAAAGGCCCTCGACCTGGAGCCGGATAGCCCCGATCTTCGCAACCACCTGGGCATAGTGCTGACACTATTAGGGGAACTGCCCCAGGCATTGATACATCTCGCCAAAGCGGTGGAGCTTGGTCCCCAGGTTGGTGTCTACCGTCGTAATTTAGCGGTGGTCTATGTTCGCACGTCACGCAATGAGGAAGGAGCCAGGGAGCTTGCCAGGGCCGTAGAGCAAGAGCCAGCCCGCGCCGAGTGGCACAATGAGCTGGGCAAGGTACTTCTATTGATGGATGACGGTGAGCGAGCCCTGCGTTCCCTCCAGCGGGCGGTCGAGCTTGATCCTGTCAGCCCCGAATTTCACCACGACCTTGCCACTGGGCTTCAGCGGGTCAGCCTCTTCCGAGAAGCATCTATGGAGATGGCTGAAGCCCTGCGCCTTAGACCGAATGAGGCGCTCTGGCACAATGAGCTGGGTGATATCTATTCGGCCCAGGGCTGGTATTTGGAGGCCCTGCCGGAATATGCCCAGGCCGCCAGTCTGAATCCTCACGAATCCCGGTACCATTTCAACCAAGGGGTTACGTATTCTCGACTTGGCAAACTGGCGGATTCGGCTGACGCTCTCGAACAGGCGGTGAAGCTGAATCCCAGTTTAACGGAAGCCCGTTACCAGTTGGGCCAGGTCTACCAGGCCCAGAAGATGTTGCCACAAGCCCTGGCGGAGTTCCAGCTAGCGGAGGGCTTGGAGCCGGAGAGGGCGCTCTTTCACCATGCCGCCGCGATGGCGCACCGGGACCTGGGTGAAGAAAAAGAAGCCATAGACGAATTGGTCAGCGCCATAGTATTAGAGCCGGACCATGCCCAATGGTATTTCGACCTGGGCGAGATATACGACGGTCGTGGGCAAGAGGACGAAGCCATGGCCCAATACCAGAAGGCTGTTGAGCATGCCCCTCGTTCCGGCCTCTACCGTCGCAATTTGGGTTCATTGCTCTCCCGGCTGGGCCAGCACTCAGCCGCCGTTAAGGAGCTTGAGGAGTCAGTGGCCCTGGAGCCGGGCGATGCAACCTCCCACCACTGGCTGGGTAAGGCCCGTATCTCGCTGGGGCAGGTAGCCGAAGCCAGAGAGAGCTTCCAGAAAGCCGTCCAATATGCGTCGCAGAACTCCGAATACCATGTCTCGTTGGGGAGGACTTACCTGGAGTCGAGACGTTTTGATGAAGCAATTGGTTCCCTGACAGAAGCGATCCGGTTATACCCCAAGCATGCGCAGGCCCACAACGAGCTAGGTAACGCCTATGCCTCTTTGAACAAATACTCAGAGGCGCTAATCAGCTACCACCGGGCGTTAGAGCTGGAACCTGAGGGCCTCTATTTTAGAAACGTTGGGCTGATGCAGGCAAAGCTTGGACGGATTCAGGAGGCCGTAGCCTCTCTGGAGGAGGCTACTCGTCATGACCCGTCGGTAGCCTCCTGGCAAGCCGAGCTCGGCGAGATGTACCAGGAACAGGGCAGGTTAGAAGATGCCTTTGCTCGCCTGGAGAGAGCCTGTAGCCTGGCGCCAGACCAAGGATCTTACTTCCGCCAGGCTGGTAAAGCGGTGCGCCAGTGGCGAGAATACGAGGAAGGGCTAAGAGACCTGGGTATGCTTAGCGAACGGAGTGCGCCTGACTTGGAGAAGGCGGTGGGGCTATTGGAGCAAGCCCTTCGCCTGGATCTCCAGGACGCCGACGCTTACTACGAACTTGGCCGGGTGCGCGAAATGGAAGGACTACCGGAAGCGGCCCTGGAGCATTTCCGGCGTGCGGCTGAGTTGAGACCAGGGGATGCTGAACCGCGAGTGCGCGCTGGAGCAATGCTACGGGCATTGGGCAGGTTCGATGAGGCCGGAGAGGAGTTGGGACATGCCCTGGTCATCCAACCGCAAATGGCTGCTGCTCACTACGAGACTGGACAGCTCATGGAGAGCAAGGGGGAGTACGGCGCCGCCCTGTCGGCCCTTGAGGATGCGGTCCGACTGGCCCCCAACGAGGCCCTCTATCACGGCGCTTTGGCCAAGGTCCATCAGTCGCTGGGGCAACTAGACCAGGCTGCCGCCTCACTAGAGGAGGCCCTGCACCTGGAGCCCAGGCGGGTGCAATGGCAGAATGATCTCGGGCTTATCTACCAGATGCAGGGCAAGGAACGGGAAGCCCTGGTTAGCTTTACCCTGGCCGCAGAGCGAGAGCCATCCGTGGCATCCTACCACCGCAACGCTGGAACGGTCCTGGAGTTGCTGGGCCGCTTCGAGGAGGCTGCCCAGCAGTTCCGCCAGGCGGTCCAGCTTCAGCCTGATGATGCTGCCTGGCGGATGGACCTGGCAGGGGTCCTGGAGCAGCTTGGCCTTTATGAAGAGGCACTTAACGAGTATAAGCGGGCAGAGGAACTGGATAGCAAGGAAGCCCAGTCTTCGCTGCGTGGGGGCCGCGTCCTTCGCTGGCTCGAGCGGTACGATGAGGCGGTCGTGGCTGTAGGCAGGGCGTTGGAGCTGGCGCCGGACCTGGCGCCTGCCCACTTCGAACTGGGCCAGGTCTTGCGAGCACGTGGTAATAACCAGGAGGCCCTGGTGGCTTTCCGGCGTGCCCTGGAGCTGGAGCCTGAGGAGCCAAACTTTAGCCGCCAGGCCGGCCTGACCCTCAAAGACTTGGGAAGGTTCGATGAGGCGGCGGCCGAGTTGGAGTCGTCGCTTTCGCTTCAGGCTGAGTTACCGGAGACGCATTTCGAACTGGGACAGGTCTACGAGGCCCAGGGCCGTCTTGATGCGGCCGTTGCAGAATACCAGGCTGCCCTCAAGCTGCAGCCGGCAAAAGCCCTTTATTACGCCCATCTGGGGGATCTACTGCGCCGCCTAAAGCGCCTGGAGGAAGGGACGACTGCCCTTCGAAAGGCTGTAGAGCTTGAGCCGGGCCGGCCCGAGTGGCATAACAGCCTGGGTGACACTCTCCTTTTGCAGGAACTAGGCACAGAAGCCCTTCAGGAGTTCCAAAGAGCTATGGAACTGAAGCCCAAGGAGGCCGTCTATCACTTCAATGCCGGTCTGGCTTATAAGAAGATGCGCCGTTACGATGAGGCGGTTTCTCAGTTCAACCGGGCGGTTAAGCTTAAGGCTGACTTCGTTGAAGCCTACAAGCAGCTTACGGCGGTAACGGCTCTGGCCCTGATAATGAGGGGGATGAGAAAAGGGGCGTGAAGGCCGGGGAGTTGCTCTTTTGGGGCGAGTTGGCCTTGCGTCTGGGAAATCCAGATTATACCGCAGCGGCGGCGCGCCAGGTGCTGGCGCAATTGCCAGGCCATGTTAAGGCCCACGGGCTTCTTGGTCAGGCTCTCCTGGATAGGGACCTGTTAGAGGAGGCCTCCGAAGAGTTCCGGCGGGTGCTGGAGCTAGACCCGGAGAACGTGGTCGCCCGCAGCGCCCTGGCCGTGGCCCTGGAGGGCGGTGGACAGCTCAAGGCGGCCATTGCCGAGATGGAGATGGCCTGGGAGTCCGATCCGGGCAACCCCGACCTCAAGGAAGCGCTGGCCACCTTACGGGCCAAGCTGGAGAGAGTGGAGGCCGCGCCGGAGCTCTCGGCTGCCGGGTTAGGAAGGCTATACGCCCGTAAAGGGCAGCACGCCAAGGCCCTACAGGTACTGCGTGAGAACCTGGCTACGGGGCCTCCTCGGATCGATGTCCTTTTGACCCAGTGTGAGAGCCTCTGGCGGATGGACCGCCTGGACGAGGCGGCTCGGGCCTGTCAGTCCGTGCTCACCCAGGTGCCCAACGCCGTCAAGGCCAGGTTGCTGCTTGGGATGATCCGCCTCAAGAGGGGGGACCTTGCCGGGGGCACGGCTCTTCTGCACGAGGCTATGAGCGCCGATCCATCGGGAAGCGTGGCTTCGGCCTTTCTGCAAGGCACCGGACTGGACTTGCCAAACCTGGAGGATGCAGTAGACCTGGTGCCTCCGTCTGCGCCGGTCCCACCTGAAGTGGAGGCGGCACTGGCGGCCGGGATTTCTGCTAAGGGGCTGCCTGCGGTGGAGGAAAGGCCATTGCCTGATCTGGAGATGGAACTGACTCCCAGGCCAGGCGCCCAGGAGTTGCAGGAGGCGCTTTTCGAGCTCTCCGACCGGGTTACCCCTCGTATCTCCGAAAGAGGGCGCCTCGAGCCTTCCTTGGGCCATTACCACGTGGTGACCAGCCGGGCGGCGCTACTGGAGAAGTATGGAGAACGGGCCTATCTCAATATAGAGCGCAAGCTCAAGGGCTTTCAAGAGGCCCTTATCCAGGCTGGCTATAACGCCCATCTGGTGCTACTGGACGAGGGAGGAGACCCCCAGGGGGTTATGGAGGCAGTACAGGAGCAGATCCATCAGGTGGAGACTATTCACGGCCAGGAGGCAATGGCGCACGTCCTGCTCATCGGCGGCGACGAGGTAATTCCCTTTCACCGGCTGGCCAACCCCACTGAAGATGATGATGATTTCCTGCTTTCTGATGTCCCCTACGGCGCTGGCCAGCACCTCTTTGTCTCCAGACGGGCCATAGGTAGATTGCCTGATGGCGCGTCGAGCGACCCGCGATTCCTCATGTCCATGCTGGATTCCCTTATCGCTTCTCAGATAAAGGCTAAACCCAAGAACGGCCATGGGCCTTCTCTCCTCGGTTTCCTGGGGCAGGGTAAAGCGCCAAAAAGCAAGTCTTTCGCCTACACCGCCCTGGTCTGGAAGGCCGCCAGCGAGGCCCTTTATGAGCTTGTTGGCGATCCCAGGTCCATCCGGGTGTGTCCTCCTGTGACCGAAAAGACCGTGGAGCCTGGCTGGATTGACCGTTGCAACTTCCTCGTCTTTAACCTACACGGCACGGAGGACAGCCCCAACTGGTACGGCCAGAAGGACTCCTCCTATCCGATGGACTACCCGCTATTTCCTGTCGCCCTTAGCCCGAACAACCTGGACCAGGTTGATCTATCAGGCGCCATCGTCTTCACCGAGGCTTGCTACGGTGCTAATATCCTGGACAAGGAACTGGGTGATTCCCTGGCCCTCGCTTTCCTAAGGAAAGGGGCGGCCTGCGTCGTGGGAGCTACCCGGCTGGCCTACGGGACTACCGAGCCACCGCTGATCGCCGCTGACCTCCTGGCCCGCTATTTTTGGCTCTGCCTGGACCAGGGCATGACCGCAGGAGAGAGCCTGGCCAGGGCCAGGACCAGGCTGATTCAGGAAGCCCAGACCCGGCAGGGGTACGTGGACGGTGACGACCAGAAGACCGCCCTGGAGTTCATACTGCTGGGAGATCCTACCGCCCGTCTGATGTCCTCAAAAAAAGGAATGGCGTTGGAGGATGGCCTGGTGGAAGCGGCCTCGGCGCAGCCTCAGATGTACTGTAAACGGCGGTCCTTTGAGGCGGGAGTCAGAGTAGAGGGTGAGTTTCTGGCCCGCGCCCGTAGCTACTTAAAAAGGGTTGCTCCGGATGCCTGGGACACCCAGCTCACTGTCCTGCCGCGGCATTGCTGCACCTCGGGGCGCTTCTTCGAATGCCAGGGTGAATGTCAACAGGAAAAGGCCGTACCTGTAGGGCCATATTTCGTGACTGCCCGTAAGTCTATCCTCTTACAGGACGGGCGTACCATGAAGCGGATTGCCCGCCTGACCGTTGACGAGGACGGACGGCTCTTGAAGGCCTGCATCTCCAAGTAGCTGACCTCCTTGACATAGACCCTAACCAGGCGTAAACTCTACGCATCAACTGTCGGGAGGAGCGTGCTATGAAGCGGACCAATTCTTGCCTGTTCGTGTTGGGGATTGTCCTGGCGTTGCTGTTATCGGCCTGCGCGCCGGCGGCCCCGACCACGGCGCCTACGGCTGCGCCAACCAAGGCGCCGGCAGCCGAGCCTACCAAGCCGGCCGCGGCGGCCCCCACCACGGCGCCTACGGCAGCCCCCACCAAGGCCGCCCTGCCGGCCAGGTTGGAGTTCGCCACCCATGCCATCGGATCGGTATTCAACGCCGTCGGATCGGGGATCGCCAAGGTAGCCTCGGAGCGCTCCGGGATGATGGTAGCGGTGACGCCCACCGGCGGGCCGCCCGCCTGGATGCCGGGCCTGAACTCCGAGGGCAGGCCGGACATCGGCATCATCAACACCTTTGAGCTGTGGCAGGCTTACTCTGGGAAGATCGCCCCGGCGCCCGTACCCGGTGATACCCGGGACAAGGCCCCCTACCAGCCCAATAAGAACGTTCGCATCTTGATGATGGGCACCAATAACCGGGCCGGGTTCCTGGTGAAGGCCGATTCCCCCATGAAAACCATAAAAGACATAAGGGGCAAGAGCTTCACGTGGGGCTACCAGGCGTTTCCAGCCAATATCCCGGTGGGCCTGGCGGCCCTGGCCAACGCCGGATTGACTATTAAGGATGTATCCGAGGTTCCGGTCCCCGAGGTGACAGCGGGGGTCCGAGCTCTTATGGAGGGGCGGGCGGAGGTGACTACTGCTGCCCTCGGCATGCCCATCGTTGTCGAGGCAGAGGCCAAGGTGGGAGTACGCTTCCTGCCTTACTCCGAGGACTCCAAGGATGTCAAAGCGGCCCAGGCCGTGATGCCTAGCGGCAAGGTCGCCCGGGAGAAGCCGGGAGAGGCCGGAATAAAGGTGGAAACCCCTATCTGGAGTTATCCCATCTCGGTGGTAGCCTCGACCTACATGTCCGACGATACGGCCTACGCCCTGGTCAAGGCCTGGTGGGACTACCACAAGGACCTGTGGCCCATCCATGCGCAACTCAACGGCTGGGCCCCGGATAACTTCGTCCAGAGTGTGGCCACTGTGCCGTTCCACCCTGGAGCTATCAAGTTCTACAAAGAGAAGGGCGTCTGGAAGGCTGACCAGGACAAGATGCAGGAGGAGCTTCTCAAGGGCGAGCTTCCTTTCCTTAGATAAGCACAGCCGGATTCCTTTCTTGGACTCTCGCCCTCACGGGGGGGGTATTTCCGCCCCGCCCAGTGAGGGCTGCGGCCCCTGGTCGCCGGAAGTACGACGTGATATCGTCAACCAGGCAGGCTTGTATACGAAGCTTGTAGATCGCCGTACGGCCGTTGGGCAGCGGCCAGGGGTAGAGACGTGAGATCTCACGTCTCTGCCACGTTGCGTTCCGTACCGCGAAGTCTTTCCAAGGACTGCTTAGTCCCTTACGACTGAAATCCTGCGCGGACCGCGCATGAATTCTTGGTCAATCGAGCGCAGCATTTTGGTTCCGGCTATGCCGGGTTAGGACGTTGTTCGGAAAAGCCGGCCCTTACTCTGGTTGAGGCTCGGCTGTCTTTGCGAGGTGGCGAGTAATGGCGAGCGCTGATCCCGAGTCTACACGCTTTCGGACCCTGAGCGGCCCCTTGGGCGTGGTGTCCAGGGGGCTTCTCGTGGCCATCCCAGTGGTCGGCGCCGTCTTTGTGCTGGACCTTCCTTTCTATTTCAAGTTGAACATCATGCGGGAGCAGTACCTGGGCCTCTTCCTGGGCATGGTGCTGGCGGGTGCTTTCCTGCTGACCCCTCCCTGGAAGGGCATGGCAAAGGACCGGGTCCCCTGGTACGACCTGGTCTTGGCCGTCGCGGGCCTGGGCACCGGCCTCTACGTGACCTTCTTCTATCCCAGCATCCTTGAGCAGTTGGGGATAGTAGACTCGTCCCGGTTAGTGGCGAGCACCCTGGCCATTGTGCTGGTCCTGGAGGCGGTGCGCCGCCTGACGGGATGGGTGCTGTTCATCCTGGGGGCGGTGTTCATCCTATATGGCCACTTTGCCTGGCTGGCCCCCGGGGTCTTTGCTGGCAGGGGCGTTCCCTGGCCCCAGCTCTCCAGTTACCTCTTCCTGGACCCTAACAGCCTCCTGGGTCTGCCCATGGCCGTGGCGGCGATCATTGTCCTTCCCTTTATCCTCTTCGGCAACGTCCTTTTTGAGGTCGGCGGCGGGCTTTTCCTGACGGACCTGGCCATGGCCACCCTGGGACGATTCCGCGGTGGGCCGGCCAAGATGGCCGTGGTAGCTTCCAGCCTCTTCGGCACCATCTCTGGGAGCGCCGTTTCCAACGTGGCCGTTGACGGGATGATCACCATCCCCATGATGGTGCGGGCCGGCTACCGGCCCCACGTCGCGGCCGCCATCGAGGCCACGGCCTCTACCGGGGGACAGTTGATGCCTCCCATCATGGGGGCAGCCGCCTTTCTCATGGCCCAGTTTCTGGGCATCCCCTACCAGCAGGTAGTCATAGCCGCTATTTTGCCGGCCGCTCTGTACTACCTGGCTCTCTACGCTCAGGTGGACCTGGAGGCAGCCAAGACGGGGATTCGAGGGCTAACCCGAGAGGAGATGCCTCCACTGAAACCGATCCTCAGGCAGAGCTGGCTCTTCGTCGTGCCTTTGCTTGCGCTGATATATCCGCTCTTCGCGCTGAACTTTGAGCCAGAAAAGGCGGCCCTGGTAGCAGTGGGTGTAGGTCTGGTCCTGAGTTTGTTCCGACGCGAGACCCGTTTCCGGGGCGCATGGCTGCTTCGGACCCTGGAAGGCGCTGGCAGGACTATGCTGGAGCTGGGCGTCACCGTGGCCTTGGCCGGCCTGGTCATCGGGGTCATCGGCCGCAGCGGGCTGGGTTTCACCTTCTCCTTTTCCCTGGCAGGTCTGGCTGGGGGAAGTGTCGTCCTAATGCTGATCATTCTGGCTGTAGCTAACATCATCCTGGGCATGGGCATGCCAACCACGGCCGTCTACATACTTCTGGCCGTGCTGGGGGCACCAGCCCTAATTCAGATGGGGATAGACCCTCTGGCTGCCCATATGTTCATCCTCTACTACGGCATGATGTCCATGATCACACCGCCCATCGCCTTCGCGGCCTACGCTGCAGCCGCTATCGCCAATTGCAGCTATTTGCGTACCGGGTACGCATCCATGCGCCTGGGGATTGTGGCCTACGTGGTGCCCTTCCTTTTCGTTTTCTCGCCGGCGCTACTGCTGATGGGCCCGCTGGGCGAGGTTTTCCAGGCAGCCGTTACTGCGGTCGTGGGTGTCATTCTCCTTGCTGTCGCCCTGACCGGCTACCTGTTCAGACCGTTGGGTTTGGCGAAGAGGGGCATTTTCGCCGCCGCCAGCCTGGGCCTGTTCATCCCCGCCAGCGGCCAGTTCGGGACCTTTGGCCTGATTACCGATGTCGTGGGGGGAGCGCTGGCCGTGGGCATACTCGCCTGGGAGTGGAGGGGCAGGGGGCTCAAGCCCAGGCTTGTCTAGTGCGTTACTGCTGACCTTCATCGTACCATGCGGCTCATATAGCCCTCGGCCTGACAACTGGTATAATGGGCGCCAGGAGGTTATCCGGGCATCGTGGAGACCGTACACAGTAACAACCGCACGCTTCCCCTCTCTGCCAGATTGCCGGGCCTCGCCGGTCTGGCTGTCTTCGTATTCGTAACAGTACTGGTGCAAACGCGTCTGCTGGCCGGACTGGACAGCGCTGTGGCGTTTTGGATGGCTTCGCTGGCGCCGGGGCCGCTTCTGTCCATTTCAACTGCTTTCAGCATCGCTTTCTCGGCAGAGCTATCGCTGATTTGGGCGGTGACAGCCGGTCTGGTTCTCTGGCGGCGAGGACTGGGTCTCTGGTCCATGGCGCCCCTGGCCTTCTTGATTGTGACACCTGTCGAGATCCTGATGAAGCTTATTATCGAGCAGCCGGGAGTGCCGGAGGAGTTACACCGCTCCGTGTATTATCCGCTGACCACTCTAGACTTAACTGGCTCGTTCCCCAGCGGCCACGCCATCCGCAGTGGGTTTTTTTGCGCCTTCGCCGGCGTGCTTCTTCGTTCAAGTGGCGGGAAGATGGGCCGGATCGCGCCCTTCACATTTGCTTTCCTGGCTGGGCTGGCGGGCTTTACCAGGCTGTATTTGGGCGTCCACTGGCTAACCGATGTAGTTGCTGGACTGGTCCTAGGCGCATCAGTGGGGCTGGAGATGGGGTTGCTGGCTCCCGCACAGGCGGCAAATGGTCCCGGTACCGCTTCGAGCCAGCAAATACAGCGGCACAAGCCTGAGGGGGCGTAGGTAGGTGTAGGGTTTCACGAGGGGCACCGCCCCGGGCTAAAGCCATGGGCTGAGAGACCGAAGCCCACTAAAGGGGCTGGGCTCGGAAGCAGAACGGTGTACATAGACGGTACAAGTACTTATAGTCCGTCATCTTGCTTGTTCATCGTAGAAACCGTTTCGCAAGAGGAGCGGGGTAAAGGAAATGCTTACTGAAGGCTGTCCTGCCACATTCTCTGAGCTACCCGGAACCGGAATCCTTGGGTCAAAGATACAGTCTGACGGCATCCGAAATCCAGCGTTAGCCCCTTGCGGGCTTTGGCTTCGTAGCGCATGGCTTTAGCCCGGCGCGAAGCCGCTTGAGCAGCACTCGTTTTCTGAACAGCAACTGGCAAGAGCACCCCTTGTTTTCACTCCGCGATAAAGATAAAGTAATAAGACGCAACGTGTTTTCTTAGCGATCCAAAAACCAAAGGAGTAGAAGCATCGCATGAAGTTACAGGACAGAGTAGCCATAGTCACCGGGGGCGGCAGCGGCATCGGCCGGGCCATCAGCCTGGAGCTGGCCTCCCAGGGGGCCGGCATCGTGGTCGCCGACCTGAACCTGGAGGCGGCGAACGGGGTAGCCGGGGAGATCTCCGCCCTGGGCCGCAGGGCCGTGGCGGTCAAGGTTGACGTCACCAGCAGCCAGCAGGTCAAGGCGATGGTGGCCCAGGCAATTCAGGATCTTGGCCAGGTTGATATCCTGGTAAACAACGCCGGTTGGGACAAGCTAGAGCCTTTTATACAGAGCTCCGAAGAGACCTGGGACAAGGTCATCGCCCTGAACCTGAAGGCGCCCATTATCTGCGCCCGGGCGGTCCTGGACCATATGATCGAGAAAAAGGCCGGTAAGATCGTCACCATCTCTTCCGATGCCGGTAAGGTCGGCAGCAGTGGGGAAGCCGTCTATTCCGGCTGCAAGGCCGGCGTGGTAGGGTTCTCCAAGACCCTGGCCCGGGAGATGGCCCGCTACGGCATCAATGTCAACTGCGTCTGTCCGGGGCCCACGGACACGCCCCTGCTGCGCAGCCTCATGGGGTCCGGGGACGCCGGGTCCAAGATACTCCATGCCATGGTCAACGCTGTGCCCTTCAGGCGTCTGGCGACCCCGGAGGACATCGCCAAGATGGTGGCCTTCCTGACCTCCGACGATGCCGCGTATGTTACCGGCCAGGCTATCAGTGTCAGCGGGGGACTGACGATGCAATAAGTGGAAGTCTCCGATCTCCTTAAGAAAACCGCCGAATACCTGCCGCCAGCGGCTCAAGCTGGAATAGAGCGGGCGTACCAGTTCGCCGCGCGCGCCCACGAAGGGCAGGTGCGTCTGTCCGGGGAGCCGTTTATCCAGCATCCCCTTCACGCTGCCTACACCTTGGCCCTTCTCCAATTGGATTCCGAATGCATAACCGCCGCGCTTCTCCATGATGTCACCGAAGACTGTGGAGTGCCTCTAGAGGTAATCGAAAAGGAGTTCGGGGCGCCAGTGAGCAGGCTGGTGGATGGAGTCACCAAGATCTCCCGTCTTTCGTGGCCCGCCCTGGACCCCATCCGTAAGGGTGCGGAGGAAAAGGCGTCCCAGGCGGAGAACCTGCGGAAGATGCTCCTGGCCATGGCAGAGGACGTTAGGGTAATCCTCATCAAGCTGGCGGACCGGCTACATAATATGCGCACTCTTAGTGCTTTGCCCGCCCAAAAGCGTCTGAGGATCGCCCAACAGACTATGGAGATATATGCTCCCCTGGCTAACCGGCTGGGCATCCAGGAGATGCGATCGCAGTTGGAGGACCTGGCTTTTCTCCACCTGGAGCCGGAGAAGTACCGGGAGGTGGCCCACCTGGTGGCCGGTAAGAGCGATGCCTCTGATAAGTACCTTGAGCAGGCGGTCGAGACCCTAAAGAAAGAATTAGAGAAGATGGGCATACTTGCTGAGATTAGCGGGCGCCCGAAGCACATATACAGCATCTACCGCAAGATGGAGCGGTACGCCCAGGAGGGAAAACCGGCCACTCAAATTTACGATCTTGTTGGGGTCAGGATTATTGTGCCCGATATAAAGGGCTGTTACAGCGCTCTGGGGGTGGTCCACGGGCTGTGGCCCCCAATTCCAGGCCAGTTCGACGACTATATCGCCGCCCCCAAGGAGAGCATGTACAAATCCTTGCACACCACCGTGCTAGGCCCCGAGGCCCGTCCCGTGGAGGTACAGATCCGAACACACGAAATGCACCGGATTGCTGAATACGGGATAGCCGCCCATTGGCGTTACAAAGAGGGGGTTAAGAAGGACCCTAAGTTCGATCACAAGCTGGCCTGGCTCCGGCAACTGCTAACCTGGCATACGGAGGTTGCAGCGGCTGAGGAGTTCGTTGACCTGATCAAGACAGACGTCTTCCGGGACCAGGTGTACGTCTTCACACCAAAGGGAGAGATAAAAGACCTTCCGGTTAGTTCCACGCCGCTGGACTTCGCATATCGCATTCACACCGACCTGGGCCACAAATGTATTGGCGCAAAGGTCAACGGCCGGCTGGTCCCCCTGAGCTATAAACTGGCTACTGGCGATATCGTGGAGATCGTTTCGGCCAAGAACGCCAAAGGACCCAGCCTAGACTGGCTGAACCCTCACCTGGGATATGTAAGGACCTCTCATGCCCGAGAGAAGGTACGCCAATGGTTCCGTAAGCAGGAGCGGGTGGAGAGCATCGAGCGAGGAAAGGACCTGCTGGAGAAAGAGCTCAAGCGTCTGGGCATGAAGGTCCCCAGCGAGGAGGAGATTGCCCGCCT
>JAUYDP010000174.1 GCA_030691805.1 Dehalococcoidia bacterium
GCCATGACCTGGTCTGCCAGGACATACAGGAACTCCGCCTGTGGGTCGACGAAGCGCTTGATCAGCCACGGGCAGGCGACACGGTCTACCTTGGGCCGGGCGCGAGTTACCCACTTCATGATTACCTCCTTAAGGAACTATAGCCTCGACTTTGTCGAAGCACGTCTGCGAATCCGACTTCGTCCAGAGGCCTGTCTTCCCGGTATCCTCTCGTTGATACCCCGACCGGTCCCGTCGGGCCCAGGCTCCTGTCTGCGGAGCACTGGAGTTTACTCAGTTCGTCTCCTCGGGAGGTTTCACCTTGCGAAAGGCCGTCAAAACTGTTAGATCATAAATGATCTTCACCGTGCCGGCTATGATGAACGGCAGGCCCAGGGCGGGCACGGCCAGCGTGGCCCCGGCGAAGGCAGGAGCTATCGCCGCGGCCCCGTTGCGCGCCACAGAGGTGATCCCGGCCGCTGCCGATCGCTCGTCCGGCTCAACTACGGCCATGGTGTAGGACTGGCGGGTAGGGACGTCCAGTTGTGAAAGCAAGTGGCGGGCCAGAAGCATCGCCACCGCGGGCCAGAGACCCGGCATGAGGGGTACGAGCAGCAGCAAGACATTTGACGGCAGGTGGGTAAATACCATGGTGTTTAGCAGCCCAATCCGCTTCGCGATGGGCGCCGCTGCCATGAAAGAAAATGCAGAAAGCAGGTTGGTACCGAAGAAGATAGCGCCCAGGGTCGCTGCATCAACGCCGAAGCGCAAGTAAAACCAATAAGATACCAACCCTTGCACTATGAAGCCTCCGGCGAAGGCATCGATGGCGAAAAGGGAAGCTAGCTTCGTCACCGCTCCCCTCGAGCGATGCAGGCCGAGGCTGCGCCGGGCCCCGGAGGTCGAGGCCAGCGCCTCTGCTTCTGGCGATAGACGCGCAAAAAGGACAAGCAATAGAACCGCGGCCGCCGCATAGGCCATCAGCAGGGCGCGGTAGCCCAGCAGAGGCGACAGGCGGAAGAGGCCGGGAAGCCCCACCGCCAACGCGCCGAAGGCCCCAGCCAGTGATCCTATAATGTTGTACAAGGCGAAGGCGTTGGTCCTCTGCTCGCTGCTTACCGCTTGCGTCAGGATGGCCTGCTCGACCGAGAGGAATGGGCCTACCTCCTTGCCGGATGGGCTGATGGTACCCAGGATGGCTGAAATGATCAGTAGCACGAGGTTGCTGGTGCTAGAGAAAACCACTCCAGCCACGGCCATGAGTGCAGCCCCGGCCATGAGCACCCGCCGGCGTCCGATCCGGTCTGCCACGGCCGTCAGTGCTATGGTTATCGCTGCCCCGCCAGCAAGCGCGGCGGTGAAGACTGCACCAATGGCCTCGGCCTGCAGGCCTTGGGATGCCAGGTAGAGGCCCAGTATTACCGATATGAAGCCGTAAGCGAAATTGCGAACGCCGTTGGTGGCGAATAGAAGCCACCCGTCAGCCGTCAGCATTCGGCGATCAGCAGTCAGCTTTCAGCTTGCGTTCCTCCAGCCACCGCTTGAACGAACGTTGACTTTCGCCAGAGGCCCTCCCTAATATGATGTTCTCAACGCTAACATCCTCGTCTAGGTCAGGCCAGTGGACCCCTCCTCCCTCACCGATGAGACGCCAGTTGTTTCGCTCCTCTGGCGTGCCATGCAAGAGCCGGGGATACCATGCTAGGGGTACGGAGACTGTTCGCCCGTCGCCAAGGTCTACGATGAGCGCATCCTCGGTAACCGTGATATGCTGCGCGGTCGCTATTCGTACTTCAATCTTCGAAGAATTCATGCCAGCTCCTCAATAGACGCCCCTGGTTTTCCTCTACAAGCTTCTGTATTCGACTGATTTCATTATAGATCGTGGTTACCACGTCTTCGAATGATCTGGAGCAGCCTTGCGTTCCCTGATGTTGCGAGGGGACCAGCTATAATTAAGCGCCGGGAAAGCTTCACCCACTGTCCCAGCGGTCATAGCGGCAAGAAGCTGATCCGGTTAATCCACTCCTCTGCTTCCGTGGCAGACCAAACCAGCAGAAGGTCTTCGACCGCAACGGCAACTGGAAGGTGTTGGGGAATCACTAGCAGCCCCGTACTCGGCTCGGTCGCGATGAATTCGGCGAAATGCCGTGGCATCGTTTTCTGATCATGCGTCACGAGTACCCGCCCCTCTCGGGCCGCGATAGCTAACACCTCTTTGTCCTGGCGGTGGGCTAAGCCGGCCGCCTCTGCCGTTTGGAACTCGACCGCCGGCTCGCGCCGCACTGTGGCCAGCAGAATGGTCTGGTTCAGATCGGCGTCCGCTTGAAAGCGGATTTTCACAGACGCAAGGCCTTCCCTTGCTGACTGGCGCGCGCCAGCTTCTGATAAAACATGGGGTCGGCGTTGCGGGAGGCTTGTCGCAAGGCTTCAAGATCAGCCTTGGCTTGCGCTAGATAGGCATCAATATCCTGGTGGTTCGCCAGATAGAACGCGATGGCTCCATACACCTGCTCAAGGGAAAGCACGGGAAAGAATTGGGCGATGCTCTCGGCGGTTTGCCCTCCCAAGAAAGCATAGACGATTGAATCAAGGGAGACGCGCGTCCCAGCTACCCAGTATCCTCTATCTCGCTGCTCAACATACTGC
>JAUYDP010000231.1 GCA_030691805.1 Dehalococcoidia bacterium
GGCATGTTCCTGGCATTGTACTACTCTCCCAGCCCGGACCATGCCTACGACAGCATTCAGTTCATAATGAACGAAGTGATGTTCGGGAGGGTGGTCAGGGGCCTGCACCACTGGGGCGGCAGCGCCATGGTGATACTGGTAACCCTGCATATGCTTCGCGTCTTCGTAATGGGCGCATATAAATACCCCAGGGAGATGACCTGGATGGTAGGTGTGGTCCTGCTCCTCCTCACCCTGGGGTTTGGCTTTACCGGCTATCTCCTGCCTTGGGATGAAAAAGCCTATTGGGCAACTACCGTAGGCACTAACATGGCGGGTACTGTGCCGTACGTTGGGGACTTCCTCTTTAAGGTGACAAGGGGAGGCACAGAGCTTGGCGCAGTAACCCTAACGCGGTTCTACGGGATACACGTGCTGGTGCTGCCGGCTCTAACCCTGGTCTTTGCCGGCATTCACCTGTTCATGGTCATAAAGCAGGGCATATCGGCTCCGCCAGGGTTACAGGAGGCGGAGGACAAGAGCCTACAGGTTCCCAGGCCCAGGTTCTAATTCATGACGGTACATTGGCAGGAGTAAGAGTTGAACCCTGAACAAAAGGAGAAATACCTCAAGCGCTATGCAGAGCTAAAGAAGAAAGGCAAGGCATTCTACCCTTATAGCATCTTCAAGGATGTCGCGGCCTCCGCTCTGGTCCTCCTGATCCTACTCTTGTTCATTGTGGCTTTTGGGGTACCGCTAGAGGCCAAGGCCGACCCGACCAACACCACTTTCGTTCCCCGTCCAGAGTGGTATTTTATGTTCCTCTTCGAGGCGCTGAAGTACTTCCCGGGTGAGCTGGAGTGGGTCGGTGTGGTCGTGGTGCCGAGCATTACTCTGCTCGCCCTTTTCTTTTTCCCCTTCCTGGACCGGCATCCCTTCCGGCATCCGTCTCGTCGCCCGATATCCATAGTCCTGGCCTCGCTGGTGGTGTTGTTCACGGTTTTCCTCACCTATATTGCTTTCGAGGGCACTCCCGCAGCAACGGCGGAGAAGCTATCCCCGGTGGAGGAAAGTGGCCGCAGGCTTTACCAGGCCCAGAACTGTGCGGTCTGCCACTCGATCAAAGGAACTGGAGGCAAGACCGGTCCAGACCTGGCTGGCGCCGGAGACCGGATGAACTCGGCCAATATCCATCAATATATAGAAAACCCCAAAGCCGTGAACCCAAATGCTACGATGCCTGCGTTTTTGCCGCCTCTGGCCCACGAGGAGGTTGAGCAGATTACTCGCTATCTTCTTACCCTGAAGTAGAATCCTATCGCCCCGTGCTTGTAATAAGTGAAACCTGGAAACGGTAATAAGCGAGCACGAGGCGAAGGTGTAAATCAAACATAATACGTAACTACTCAGCCACTAAGACACCAAGGCACAAAGAAAGTTATGGAATACAAGCCTCTTTCAGAGCGTGAATTCGTGTCTTTGTGACTTTGTGGCTGAGTAGTTACAGATCAGCTTTAGTAATGGACCGGCAGACGTGGCGACCGGCGCGGCTGGGGCCCGAATCGTCTGGTCCTCTAGCGATGAGAGCGGAAGGAGTATGAGTTGCGGGTAAACAGCGCTGGGCGGGGCATCATAGTGGTCTTTGCGGCCCTTCTTCTGGTAACGATGGTGCTGTCGGGCTCTAGTTGTATCTTTAGCCCTCAGAGCGCCAGGCAGGTGGCCTCCGGAATCTCAGCGCAAAGGATCCAGATCACAGCCAGGAGCTGGGAGTTCATACCTAAAGAGGTACGGGTCCGAGTCAATATACCAGTTGAGCTTCAGATAACCAGTGTGGACGTAGACCATGGCATTGAATTCACGGACCTGGATGTGCCGCTGGAACGGGTCCCGGCGGGACGTACTGTTTCTGTTAGATTTATTCCAGACAAGCCTGGCATCTATCATTTCCGCTGTGCAGTGGTGTGCGGTACCGGCCACGACCAGATGCTGGGCCTGCTAATTGTCGAATAGCTCCTGATGGAGGGCTGATATTGCGCAATCTTGGAAACCTGCTGATTCTAGTTGGGCTGATTGCTGGTTTGGCTTTGAGCGCGGTCCTGTTCCAATGGGATAGCGTTCAACGGGCCGCAGCGGTTACCCCGACGGCGCCTGCTAGTGTCCCAACTGTTGGCTCATCCGGCCCCGCGGCGGGTGTCCCTTCGCCAAATCCTGCTGAAAAACCCGGGGAAGGGGCTGTTCAATTGGGCGGGGTGGTGTATAATAGGTTCTGTAATGGCTGCCATCCCAGCGGCAAGGCAGGGGTAGGACCGGCAATCACCGGCATGAGCGATGAAATCGTTAAGGCTGCCGTGAGGAAGGGCAAAGGCAGTATGCCCCCCTTTGGGGAGGCCCAGATGGCCGAGGCCCAGATGGCCGAGCTTTTGGTGTATATAAAGAGTCTGAAGTAGGGCCGGCTGCGGACCGGAAGGAGGTGACACAGACGACCAAATCTTGGCGTTTGCTATGGGCAGGATCGCGCTCTTCGCGGCCCTGGGTTGGAGCATGAGCAGGCTCCTTCGACCATAGCGTAGAAGAGGGAAGGTTGGCCTTGGAGGTCCTCCCCGTTTTGTTAAAGGGAGGCGGTGGATAGATACACTTAGACTGAGACGTTGCATCATTACTGGAGGTAAGAAATGAGAAAAGGAAAATTTTACGCCCTGGCGTTCGTGGTAATGCTCTTAGGAGCGTTGTTGGTTGCCTGCGCTCCGGCGGCGACACCCACGCCAACGCCCACTAAGGCCCCGGCGGCCACGGCCACGACGGCGGCGCCCAAGCCAACAGCCCCGGCGGCGACTCCGACCACGGCGGCGCCACCAAAGGCTGCTGAAGCCACACCAACCGCAGCGCCCAAGCCCACGGCTCCGGCTGCTACTGCCACCACGGCGCCACCTAAGGCTGCCGAACCAACGGCGACCACGGCGGCGCCCAAGCCAACCGCTCCGGCGGCGACCCAGCCACCCGCTGCTGCCGGCCCGCCCAAGATTCCTGGCGACCATGCCGGACGAACTACCTGCACTGCCTGTCACACGGTGGGAGGGCCTGGTGTCGGAGCCCCCGGCGGCATGGGATTGCCAGCTAACCATCAGGGCAGGATAGATAGCACCTGCACCAGCTGCCACACCCAGTAGAGCTGAAGAACTGCCTTTTGGCTATGGTCTTTGGAGAGTGTCGAACAACACCTGGACCCGTAATCGGGGTCGTCTCTGACCCCGACCGTCGGCATCGGGGCCTGCCCTGAACGGAGTGAAGGGACGATGCCGACTACGGAAGTAATTCAACACTCTTCTTTGGCGGCTTGAAGGGAATCCTCTATGGCCGGGAGGCTGTTTATGCTCGGGATTGACCAGATAGCCACATAAGGCGCAGTTAGCGTTATCCGCGCAGATCAGGGAGGGCAGGTATAGTACCTGCCCTCCCTCTTATGTTTCCCCAGCCATCCCCAAGTCTATCAAAAGATAGACTCCCCCATAGGACAAAATGTACCGATAGATAGATGGACATCCGCTTCAAATATGCCAA
>JAUYDP010000338.1 GCA_030691805.1 Dehalococcoidia bacterium
CTGGAGAGCCTCAAGGAGGACGCCCGCAGGCACGGTATCGCCGTACTGAACCCGGACGTGAACCTAAGTGGGGAGAAGTGCGTTATCGACGAGGGTCTAGGGTCTAGGGTTCAGGGATCGAATTGCTTTCGCCTGGGCCTGCTCAGCGTCAGAGGCGTGGGGGAGGCGGCCGCCGGGCGGGTCGTCTCGGAGCGGGAAACGAACGGCCCCTACCGCTCCCTGGCTGACTTGATCAGGCGGGCGGGCCTGCTGCGAGAGGCCCTGGAAAACCTGGCCGAGGCCGGCGCCCTGGATGCCTTCGGTCCGGACCGGCGGCTACTGCGCTGGGAGATCGGCCTGCGCTACCGGCCGCCCAGCACGCAGCTCACCCTTTCCCTGCCGGTGGAGCAGGACCTGGCGCCCCTGCCGGAGCTATCCCCCTGGGAGATGATGGAGGGCGAGTACCGGACCATGGGCCTTTATCCCAAGGGGCACATGCTGGCCCAACTGCGCCCCTCCCTGCCGGGCCGGGTGTACACCAGCCACGAGGTCCAGTCGCTGGCGGACGGGGTTGAGGTGACTGTCGCCGGCCTGGTCATCCGCCGCCAGCGTCCCGGCACGGCCAGCGGGACCATCTTTCTGACCCTGGAGGACGAGTTCGGCCATATCCCCTGCGTGGTCTGGCCCCAGGTCTACCAACGCTACCGGCTCCTCATCAAGGAGCCGGTGCTCCTGGCACGAGGCGCCGTCTCCCGCCGGGATGGCGCCATGAACGTAGTGGTCCAGCACGTGGAGGCGGTCCAGACCGTGGGCACGACGCCGAGGTCGAAGGATTGGGGGTAATCCAGTTGGAGGGTCCAGGGTTCACAGACAGGGAACGAGGAACAGGGACCAAGGAACGAGGCCCCCAACCCATTCTGAAGGCTGATTGCTGAATGTTGAAAGCTGAGAGCCGACAGCTAACGTCCAGCCCAGCCCAAAGCTCTTGACGCCCTTTCCCTTGACTAGCTGTAGCAGCAACGCGATAATAGCAAGTGCAGAAAGATGCAAACGTCTCACACCAGATTGCTTGCCCAAGAGCAAAGAGTACTTTCACATTCAGGAATAAGAGAGGGCGCTACCAAGGCAAAATACAAGCAAAAGTCAGGGACGAAGCCAAGCACAGTTGAAGCCATCTTACGGCTCCTCGCGTTGCAAAGCCCTGGGGTCCAGGAATCAATGGACAAGCTCCAAAAGCAATACGGCGAATACGCCGTTCCCGCAGACGAGGTCCGCGCCATGCTGGATAAAGCCTTGGGCGACCGAACACTGACAGAAGAACTGTATAAATTACGGGGCAAATAGCTGATGCCCGCTTACTACATCGAGAGCTCAGCGTGGTTGAAGCGCTACAAGTCAGAGATTGGATCCGAAGTTGTAAACGAACTCCTCGCAGGAAGAACGGCCGACGAGATCTTCGTCACGTCGCACCTCTCAGTCCTTGAAGTGAGCACTGTCGCCGCCAGGCTGCTGAAAGGAAGGGCCATCACGCCAAGCCAGTACGAACGCATGGTCGGCACATTTGCTCGGGACCTTTCCACGCATGGAGTAGTAATCTTGCCCCTATTCCACACCCTGGTGCAGGAATCTATGGAATTGTTGCCCCAATATCCGTTGCGTACAGGCAGCTAGCGGTGCATGCCCGAAAAGGAGCCTTATGGAGTACGCAAGTTCCCAGGCTCTTGACGGGACTCCACCACTGTCATACAATGTTATACGAGAGGAGGGTTCATGCCCTTCGTTCGAGGACTAGTCTGGGATGAATGGAACGTAGAACATGTAGCCCGGCACGGCGTTGCGGTTGAAGAGGTTGAGCAGGTCTGTCTTTCGAGCCCATTCGTGACAAAGGCCAGGGGCGGAACGTTTCGGGCAATCGGCCAAAGTTGGGCCGGTCATTATTTGACAGTGATCCTGTCGTCCAGGGGACGTGGTACCTACTACACTGTGACCGCAAGAGAAGCGACACAACAAGAACGAAGGTTATACCTGAAGAACAGGGGCAGGTGACAAGAAATGGACAGCCTAAAAGAGACGAAGAAAAGCCGATTACCAAGATTCAGGACGGTTCAGGAAGAAGCCGAGTTTTGGGATACCCATGATACCACCGAGTTTGAGGAGGAATTCACGGAAACAAGGGCTAGATTTGCTCGTCCCTTGGACCACATCCTCGCCGTCCGCCTTGAGGCCAAGACCCTCTCTGAACTGGCGAGGGTTGCCGAGAGGCTAGGAATCGGCCCCTCCACCCTGGTGCGGATGTGGGTCATGGAACATCTTCGCCAACTGGGAGGAGAGAGCGAGTCCAATACTCCGGAGACCAGGACAGCACACCCCGTCTCCTGAGCCTTCGGCTTGATCACAGCTACGTGACGCCTGCTCAGGAACGATCGCGCCGTTGTGCGTGTCCTGGCACGGCGACCGTTAAGCCCAGCCGGCGGCGCGATCGCAGTTGGACTCTAAGCCCGTAGTACCCTCAGCCTGCCGACCGCAACCCCCCCGCCCCCAATCGGCAAGTCATCCTGAAAGCACCTGGCGGCCCGTACCACGACGATCAGTTCCCCTGGCGCCCGTCGAGGACGAGTTCGGCCACATCCCCTGCGTGCTGGCCCCGGGTCTTTCTATACATCCACGAAGGACACGAAGATTCACCAAAGGGTTTCCCTTGGTGTGGCTTCGTGCCCTTCGTGGACAATACCCTGGAGGACGAGTTCGGCCATATCCCCTGCGTGGTCTGGCCCCAGGTCTACCGGCGCTACCGGGCCCTCATCAAGGGGCCTGTCCTGCTGGCCCGGGGCACCGTCTCCCGGCGGGACGGCACCATGAACGTGGTGGTCCGCCACGTGGAGGCGGTCAGGGGCGTGGGCCAGCCGCCCAGGTCGAAGGATTGGGGTTAGCTAGAAGCTCCTATCGGCGTGAGCCGGTAACCATCACCACCCTGAAGCCTGGTTCTTGAGAACCAGCGGCAGGTGCACCTCTGACATATACACTTCCCCGCGCCCGAAGCGACGATAGTCATAGGCTGCTGTCGAATAAACATTACGCTCTTCGGTCACCACGAGGGCCGCCGCGCTCTTGTCGGTAAGCAATAGATTGGTCAACGTGTACGGCCCATTGCGCTGCGAGGCGTAGATGGAACCGGCATCGAAACGAAGCGCGAGCGTGCCCGTGCCGGTAATGATTTCCTGAGAGGTGGCGCCGTACGCTACGACTTCTCCGTCCGCACTCACCAGATTGGCCGACAAGCCGTAGGTCCCGCTCACGGTCACATTCACGCCTATGGTGACCGTCAGCGCATCGTAGAAGAGGGAACCCGGTGAGCGAGGCTGCGGCGTGTCGGTGTACACGCCGGTCAAGGCGACGCTCTTGGGCGCAATCTGAAAGGCCAAAGTCGCGCCACGCTCAAAGGGGGCACCACCCCCGGTGGCGCTACTGGCGGCCAGCCGCACTTCGGCGTAGCCCGGCGTAGTAGGCACCGTGTAAGTGGCCCCATATTGCCCCGCACCCAGCGGGGCCAGGGCTACCGTGTTCGTTACCCCGTCAGGGCGCAAGATAGTGGCCGTAATGATGGCGCTGGCTGGCGAGCCCGACAGTGTGGCGGTGATGGCGGCCGAAGCTCCGGACGTGTACCAGGGTTTATCCGTGGCCCCCGCCAGTGCCATGTCGCTGTCGAAGGCGGCGAATGTGGTGTAGGGGGTGCCTTCGGCGCCAACGCTGGTGCCTTGCAGCACCAACTGCCAGGCCCCGAGCACCGTGCTGGTAACGTAGTATGTGGCCGCCGTGGCCTCGGACTGGTACGAGACGAAGTCCGGATGGCTGGAAGCGTAGGCGGGGTCTATTCGCTGGAGGGTGGGGTCGACCAGGGTTACGGTAAGAGTACCGGTCTGCCACTGCGCAGCAAAGAGGGCGGGGCCGGAGCCCAGCGGGATAGAGCGGGTGACGGTCTGCCCCGGCAGCAGTGTGCCGGACTCGAAGGGAACACGCTGCGCCAGCGTGGGCGTTGGGTCCGACGTTTCTTGGAAAGGCCTGACGGCTCCGAAAGTGCCGGGGGGCTTATCCACCAGTACCGGCTTGAGATACCTCGAGTAACTGAGGCTGGTACCTCCGTCGCGGATGAAATAGGAGCGCGCACCGAACGGGGGGAAGTGGACCTCATCCGTCGAGCCGCTGACCGATACGCCCGATAGGCCCATGCCGCTTGAGGTCGGGACAATACCATCATCCGGCCCAAGGATTATGGCGTCCATGATCTTGCCCCAAACATTACGTGATAAGAAGGGCGCGTTCCCGCTGATGACGTAGTACTTAACCCCGGCCGTGCGCTTTGGGTGAGCAAGGTTGAAGAGGCGCATCCCATACTCAGACATGTCGCACACAGCCATTTGATACTTGCAGTAGGTGCCCAGGCTGACCCCATTGGCAAGGAAAGCCAGCACGTCGGCCGGCACCCCCTGGTGAGGAGTGCCGAAGGTGAAGAGCGCCTGCACGTCTTTCTCGTAAAGGGCTTTGTTCTCAATGTAGGCGCGGCTGACGAGCCCGCCCATACTGTGGGCGATGAGGATGACTTTAGGCTGGCCAGTGGCAGCCTTGGCCCGGTCGATGGCGCTCTTGAGGCGCCACACGTTGCTTTCCACAGACGGCGTGTAACACCACGAGGATTGGAGACGGGCGTATTCGACATGGTAGACTTTGCCCAGTTCGTTGTCCAACCCCCCAAAGTAGCTGTCTGGGTTTGCCTGGGCGCAAGACAAAGAGACGGCTAGGCCCATCCACCCATGCACGAAGACGATCGGGGGCCTGTCGAACCCTTCGAAATCCTGACCGGCGGCGTTAGGAGGCACGGCAACGGTGCGGGACTTGGGCGAGAATGTGTGTTTGTCCTTGGATGGCGTGATTATATAAGTGCCCGGTGGCAGCCCGCTGATAGTGTAATTGCCATTGCTGTCCGTTGTGGCGGTGTGGCCGGCGCCGTCGGAGACGGTGACACCGGGGATAGGGGAGGGCGTGGCGTCGGGTTTTTCATACGCCACGCGGCCGGAAATAGAGTACGTGGGTGTTGTGGTAGGTGTTGCCGTCGGAGTTGGGCTTGCAGTTGGCGTGGGTGTGGGCGTGAAGGTAGCGGTGGGCGTAGGCGTGGGTGGTTCGCCGTCTTTGACCCCTGCGCCCGTGAGGTCGTAGGGGACGGAAGACATCTTTAAAGCAGATAGAGACCCTGCGTACCTCAGTGTTACCGGGGGTGGGTCCGGGTTATTAATATCAGGTGGACGAACCACTGCGGAGGCGAAGGGGTTGAGGGAAGGCACATTAGGAACCACAATGTCTAGATAACTCCAATCCAAACCGGGGTTTGCTGGAACTCCCATAAGCTGGTACCCCGGATTTGGTGGATCCCAACCAGGGATCAATTTCCACCTATGATAGGGAGCGAATACGTACACTATGGGATAGATACCATCTGTAACACTTTGAACATACCACGTACCAAAAGAAGTATATCTCGGCGGGACTGTATCGATTTGCGCACTTTTCCACAGATGTGGAACATATGGTCCGGGCGCTACATTATTTATTCCACCTATCTCAGTAAACAAGTAACCATACCCTCCAGAAGCAGGCCAAGTTGTTAACTTTGCTTTAAAAAAGTAAGAAAAGTCAAATTGATAACCGGTATATGTGGTCCTAACATAACCATCTACAAGTGATGTAAAGGGAGCCCACGCCCCCCTGAGGTCCCCAAGCCCAGCCAGTGTAGTAAGCCAAAGCTGGTTGAAACGGGCTACCTGAGTTTTCCTCAGTCCCCCATTCGCTCGGGTGTTCCGCTGTGCTGGCTAAGTCTTTTGAAATACTGACACTACCAGACCGCGCAGTTTGAAGAACAGCCAGTAAATCGAACTCCGTCCTATCAAACGTGAATGTCACCACCTTCGTGTCATTGGCGCTAAGCGTAATGGTCTGTTCCTTAGTCATCCCATTGAATACGGCCTTGATGGTGTGCGCTCCGGGTAAGATTCCCATAGGTTCATTGTGCGTCGTAGCGTTATTAGTACCGTAACTAATCAAAGTATCGCCATCGTAGATTTGGACGCTACCTGGGTCCACCCCTTGGATACTGGCAATCTCAACGCCTTCAGGGTTATGCACGTGGATAATTATGTAGGCAACACCTTCCGCCGAAGCGGCAGGAACAGACGAAGCAAATGCAACGGAGAACACGGATGCCATCAAATCGAGCGCGGTATTCCAGAGCACTTGGCGCTCTTCAGCAGGCCTGGTTACCAAGGGCGGCACTGCCGTGTAGGCGGCAAGCAGCGTGAACACGCTGCTAAGCAGCACGACCAGGAGACATTTGTAGCGACTACTGTTAAGCGTCATAGCATCTGTCCCACCTAAGTGGTTCGACACTTTCCGATACCCTGCGGACAAGCAGGAGGATCCAAATGTTAGGTCGCTTTTCCGCGGACTGGCGGCCGTGCACAACCGGAACATGGGAGGGAACACCGGCATCCGCCACGGCGGCCCGTTTGCTAGGCGGGGAGGGCCTTGGGAAAGACGTCATCGCGACCCTGTCTGCCCGTACCTCCGCCCCTTCCACCGAACTCCCCCGCCTGTGAGCGCCCGCAGGCCGCACCCCGCCATCATCCCCAGGAAGACGGCCCCCGCCAGGGGGTGGGCCAGGGCGTACCGGGGGCGCACTCGGAAAGGCTCACCGCCGCGGGAACGGCGTCATGCGGACACGGTCTTCCTCCACCACCGAGAAGTGCCCAGACCAGTCTGGCCTAGTCTCCAGGGAGGCCATGGCCACCCGAGCCACGTGAGAGGGCGAAGGCGCCCGTATGCGGA
>JAUYDP010000361.1 GCA_030691805.1 Dehalococcoidia bacterium
GTGGAGCAGGTGCAGTGAAATGTCCTTGCTGTCCGTAGCAGCAAACAGCTTGACTGCACTTCTACAGTTTCATTAATTGCGCCCAGCGAAGACCGACTCCGTCTGAAGACCACCGCAGCAGTCAGCCCCTCTGGGCCGCCTCGTTTCAGCCGCCGTTTTATATCCGGTATTCAGCGCCATTCCGCCACGGTCTACACAGCCGGCGGATTGTAGGTGACCGAGAAGACCGTGTCCGCCAGCCACTTCTTGAACGGCGCGTTGTCGCTGAACTGCTTGAACAGCTCGGTGTGGTCGGACAGCAGCTCGAGGAGGACCCGCTGCAGCGCTCTGTCGTGCTCGATGCGGGCGTTCTGCCTGTCCGAGTTCTTCATGGCGTTCTGGTAGGCCCTGTCCGCCGCCACCTTGGCGGGGATCTCCTCGGCGATGACCTTGCCGATCTTGTCGCCGTCGTTCCAGGCGATGTTCCCGAACTGGTCGTTGAACGAACGCAGGATGTTGCTGAGGCGGTCCATCTCCGGCTCCGGCATGCGGCCGCCGCCGGTTGTGGGTACAGGCCCGATCTCCGCATCCTGGTTGTCCAGGGCCGGGAGCCGCTCCGAGCCGTCGGTACCCAGCACGGGCTGGGGACCGAGGTTGATAGAGCGGTCGAGGAACTTCTCGATCAGGCTGCCGAGGATGTCGGCGTCAACCAACGTGGGGATCTGGTTGCGGAACTTGAACTTTTCCAGGATCTCCTGGACGTTGGGCGAGAAGCCGTCGAGGTAGGCCTCGAAGTCCGCCCTGAGCTGCTGACTTCTGGCGCGGGCCCGCAGGTCGCGGAGGGTGAAAGGCGAGGCGTTGTAGAAGGCCTGGCCCGACTCCTTCCGCAGAGCGGCATCCTGGTTGGTGATGTCGGCAGCGTCAAGCATCTTCTTCATGTCCAGCACGGCCTGCTTGGCCGGCTCCAGCACGGCATCGAGGCGGCGGATGACTACCATGGGCAAGATGACGTCCCGATACTTGCCGCGGACGTAAACGTCTCTCAGGACATCGTCGGCGATGCCCCAGATGAAGTTGGCGATCCAGTTCAGGTTATTATCGCTCATTCGGCGGTACCTGGCTCCTTGAAAGCGGAAGTGATACGCTTCATCTCAAAGGAGATTTTATGCCCTGGCGAAGGGGGTAGGTAGCAATTGGCATGATTATACATCCAGCATTCATGATGAACAAGCGTTGTAATTTTGTCCTTCGCGCCTTATAATTAGGCCGCCGAACTTATATCCCTTTTTTGAAAGAGACTTATGCCCAAGAGAGTTTCAGGCACACCTAACCGGCCGCATAAGAAGCCCAAGAAGCGGGCGCCGGGCCGGGTTGTTGCCCCCGCTGCAACCCCTATACGGACTGCGGCGCCGGAGCGCCAAAGGGTCGAAATGAGCTCTCGGCCCCCTGCGGCGGTAAAAGCCAGAGCGGCAGCCGCCCCAGTGGTGAACTATCACTACGTCGTAGAGGACTTGAAGCGTATAGGCATCATCGTCCTGGCGCTGTTCGTGGTTCTAGGAGTCCTTGCCGTCTTTCTGCGGTAAGCAGAAACCAGAGGGAGCCAAGAGGAGGACAAAGGTGGATAGAGAGAAAGCCCTGGAGGCAGCTATCGCAGGCATAGAGAGGCAGTTTGGCCGCGGGGCCATTATGAGGCTTGGAGAGACCAGCGCCAAGCTGGTCGTCGAGTCCATAAAGACCGGCTCTATCGCCCTGGATTTAGCCCTGGGGATTGGGGGCATACCCAGGGGACGGGTTACCGAGATCTTCGGGCCAGAGTCCGCTGGCAAGTCTACCCTGGCGCTCCACGTCATCGCTCAGGCCCAGAAGGCGGGGGGCTTGGCAGCCTATATTGACGCGGAACACGCCTTCGACCCCGGTTATTCATCCAAGCTGGGAGTGAAGGTGGACGACCTCCTGTTCTCGCAGCCGGACACCGGCGAGCAGGCCCTGGAGATAACCGAGGCCCTGGTCCGCTCCACCGCCATAGACGTAGTGGTCGTAGACAGCGTGGCGGCGCTGGTGCCCAGGGCGGAACTGGAGGGCGAAATGGGTGACTCCCACGTCGGACTCCAGGCCCGCCTGATGTCTCAGGCCCTTAGGAAGCTCGCAGCCGCCATCAGCAAGTCCCGCACGTCGGTTATCTTCATAAACCAGCTTCGGGAGAAAATTGGCGTCATGTTCGGCAACCCCGAGGTAACCCCCGGCGGTAGGGCGTTGAAGTTCTATAGCTCGGTGCGCCTGGACGTTCGCAGGATAGAGGCCATAAAACACGGCTCTGACGTGGTTGGTAATCGCATTAAGGTCAAGGTGGTAAAGAACAAGATGGCCCCTCCCTTCAAGGTCGCCGAGATGGACCTTTTATTCGACCAGGGCATCTCCTGGGAGGGCGGACTGATTGACATGGGCGTGCAGATGGGCTTCATCAAGAAGATGGGGGCCTTCTTCAGCTTTGGAGAGACTCGCATTGGGCAGGGACGGGAGAACTCCCGCGAGTTCCTGCGCCAGCATCCCGAGATAGCCGGCGAAATCGAGACGGCCATCCTCAGTAACGTGGCCAGGATCCCGGTGGTGGTATCCATCTCGGAAGATGGGGCTGATTCCGACTAATCCGTTTCCCAATAAAAAATGGACGAGTCCGCCTTTCAACAGGCCATGGATGCTGCCCTCCGCTATCTTAGTCCCCGGCCTCGAAGCGTTTGGGAGGTGCAGCAGCGCCTCAAGCGCCGTGGATTAGCCCCGGAAGACATAGACGCAGTGATATCCCGACTTAGAGAGTTGGGGTACCTGGACGACGATTCCTTCGCCGCTTTCTGGATAGAGAACCGGGAATCTTTCCAACCAAGGGGCAGGCGGCTCCTGGCGCAGGAGTTGCGGTTACGGGGGGTGGACACTCAGGCCATTGAGGAGCGCCTATCCGCGATAGACGAAGAGGATGGCGCGATGCGAGCGGCCCGGAAGAAGGCCCAGGGCCTGTCGGGCGCCGGCTATGCCGCGTTTACTGCCAGGGTCGGCAGCTTTCTCCAGCGTAGGGGATTCTCCTACGACGTAATTACCCCGGCCACCCGCCGCCTCTGGGCCGAAGTGGCCCTAAGCTCGCCTGAGGGGGACAGCTACCATGAGAAGGGCGAGGGCGAAGAGGACCAGGACTAACCCTCCGACGGAGGCCGCCAGCGGCGCCCCCGCCCAGGCCGCTACCGCTCCCGCCTGGAGATTGCCTACAGGCATCACCCCCCAGGTCAACACGTACGCTCCCATCATCCGACCCCTCATGCCTTCCGGCACCGTGGTCTGTAACATAATCGCCTCTAGATTGACCTGAACGGTATTGAACGCCCCCGTCAGGGCCAGCAACGCCAGGGAGAGGGGATACCAGGTAGACTGGGAGAAAAGGAACAAGGAGATGCCAAAAAGCAGGACAGCGATCATCAGAACTAGCCCTTTCGGCAGGCGGTCTCCAATAAAAGCGATCAGGAGAGCCCCAGCAAGCGCTCCAATCCCGACCGAGGCGAGCATGAACCCCAGCCCGGAGGCCCCCACCGCGAAAACGTCCCTGGCGAAAACCGGCATC
>JAUYDP010000040.1 GCA_030691805.1 Dehalococcoidia bacterium
TCACGCTGATGGAGGAGATTAACGCTAATCGGGGGGACCCGTTTTGCAATCCTGAGACCGGGACTCCGGAGGACGTCTTCGGCCGGGTGCGTGGCCGGCACTGCATCACGGCAAGCAACGTAGCGAAGTATGATACCTTCAGCGGCCTGGTGATCTTCAACGAGCATAACCCGCTATTTTTTACGCGTGAAATGGTCTGGGATTATATTGATGCTGCTATCACTTGGGGCAGGCAGGCGCACCAGGCGGACCCACTGGCGAAATACTTCTTCCTTATGTGGAATTGCCTCTGGAAGAGCGGCGCAACTCTCGTTCACGGCCATTTTCAGATGACCCTTACCCGGGATATGCACTATCCGAAGGTTGAAGGACTGCGAAGGGCCGCTCTGGGCTACCAGGCCCAGCAAGGGCGGGACTACTTTGATGATCTCTACCAGGCCCACCGGATGGTCGGTTGCGCCTTTGAACGGGGTGGCGCCCGGGTCATCGCTAACCTGGCCCCTGTCAAAGAAAAAGAAGTCCTCATCATCTCTCACAGCATTGATGATGGGATAAAGGATGCTATCTTTGAGGTAGCGGAGGCCATGACCAAGTCCATGGGCGTGGTAAGCTTCAACCTGGTCCTCTACATGCCGCCTATTGCCCCGGTCGGTGAGGACTGGAGCGGTTTCCCCATGATGGCACGGATGGTGGACCGAGGCGACCCGGCCACGCGCAACTCCGATATGGGAGCCATGGAGCTCTACGCCAGCAGCGTGGTATCCAGCGACCCCCTGGCAGTAGCCGGAATACTAAAGGAGCGCATGGGGAGCCAGTAGTGCTCAGTGTTGACGTCACTCTGCCCGTTTATAACGAGGAGCGGGTGCTGGCCCAGAGCGTGCATACCCTGCGGGAGTTCTTCCTGGCGGGTTTCCCTTATGATTGGAAGCTGGTTATCGTTGATAACGCCTCAACGGACCACACCCTGGAGGAGGCCCAAGCCCTGGCTGGAAAATACCCGGAGGTCCGCTGTATACACCTGGATCAGAAAGGCCGCGGCCTAGCGCTGAGGAGCGCCTGGCTCTCCAGCAAGGCCGATCTGGTAAGCTATATGGACATAGACCTCTCCACCAACCTGAAACACTTCCCCGCGCTCATCGAGGCTTTAACCAAAGGGTATGACGTGGCTATAGGCTCTCGCCTCATGCCGGCCTCCCGCATCAAAAGGTCTCTCAAGCGAGAGGTGCTATCTCGTGGCTATAACCTGATGGTCAGAGCCATGTTCTTCACCCGTTTTTCCGACGCCCAGTGCGGTTTCAAGGCCCTGACGCGGAAGGCCGCCCAAACCCTGGTGCCCCTGGTCCAGGACAACAAGTGGTTTTTCGACTCAGAGCTTCTGATCCTGGCGGAGAAGAAGGGATTTCGCATAGCGGAGATCCCCGTGGAGTGGGTGGAAGACCTGGACAGCCGGGTGCACATCTTCCGGACGGCCATGGACGATGTGAAGGGACTTATACGGGTGCGGACGAACCCCATCCCCTAGCCCGCCCCGCCCGTGCGTGGTGGTGCTTGGTTGTGCTTCCCCCTACCCATCCCGCCTCCTGGCGCTTCATTCGTTGTCGTCCTCTGCCACGTTGCCCCACTGTTCCTTCCAGCGGTAGCCACTGCGTCCTCCTCCATCCCGATGGCCGGCGGTCGGTTACTCCTCGCCCCGGCGTGGTAAAACCGGGGCTGCTCTTAGACCAGTTGAGGAAGAACCGGATCACCTGGGAAGAATTCGAGGAGGCCCTGTGAAGGAAGTGGAGTACGTAATAATCATTCACCCCGATGACACAGGCGGCTATTGGACGGAGGTGCCTGCCCTTCCGGGGTGTGGCTCCCAGGGGGAGACGGTGGAAGAGGCGGTGGCCATGACGAAGGATGCCATCCAGTGTTATTTGGTCTCCCTTAAGAGGCATGGGGAGCCCATTCCCGAAGAGCGGGATATAGTCTTGAGGGTGTCTGTAGCGGCATAGAGCATCTTGTTGCCGTAGGAATCCATAACCGCACCTTGAGGCGCCCCCTGCCCCTTCGCCCCGTCCTGCGCCTGCTCCTGGCGGGCCTGCTGGCCGGCTCCGTCCTCCTGGCCCCCTGGCCGAGCGAGGATTCCCGTACCCCACACTCAAGTGTGGGGCATCGGGCCGCCTCCTATACCCCGGGCTTCAGCCTGGGGTACCGTGTTGCCCACGCCGACGGCCCCGGCGACTGGCCCATGTTGGGCCTGGACTCCACCCACGGGAGCCCAGGTTGCCTAAGCGCGAGCCAAAGGGGAAAAGCTTGACCCATGGCCCAGTGGCTGATATAATCGCCAAGATGACGGCGATGAAGAAGACAAGGGTGGCGGAAATCTTCAGGGTCATCGCGGATGAGATCGAATTTGAATTCGAGCCAGCCGGGGAAGGCGGGTATACCGTAACCGTGCCCGCCTTGCCAGGTTGCGTATCCGAGGGCGATAGCTTCGAGGAGGCCCTGGCCAACATTAAGGATGCCCTGGAGGGCTGTCTAGTAGTGGCCCGCAGGCGCGGGCTGCCTATCCCGCGGCAACTCCAGGGAAAGGTGGCTTGAGCCCAAGGCTCCCCATTCTCAGGCCCCGGGAGCTGGTTCGGGCTTTGGAGCGGGCGGGATTTCAAGTGGACCACCAAACGGGAAGCCACATCATCCTGTACAAAGCGGGACACCTGAGGGCCATCTCTGTGCCGCGCCACTCCAGAGACCTGAAACGCCCGACCCAGGAGCGCATAATTAAAGATGCGGGGTTTACCTTAGAGGAATTCAGGCACTATCTTTGATTCGTAGAGGATAATCCGTCCGGAGGTGCCCCATGCTTCTTCGCTATATATTGCGCCTCCTCCTGGCGGGGCTGCTGGCCAGTTCCGCCCTCTTGGCGCCTGTGCCCTGGCCCACTGTCCGTATGGGCGTGATTAATCACGCCCATACCGCCCATGCCGACGGCCCAACCAACGTTAGCGGAATAATCTCCTCAGATACCACCTGGACCCGGGCTAATAGCCCCTACATTGTCACGGGCAGTATCCTAGTCTCCCAAGGCGTGACCCTCACAGTGGCGCCGGGGGTTACAGTGAAATTTGATGGCAACTACAACCTGAGAGTTGACGGGACACTACGAGCTATAGGCACGACCTATAACGGCATCCTTTTCACTTCAAATAGACCCTCGCCATCCCCGGGCAATTGGCCACACATCGAGCTTAGCTCCACAAGCCCGCCTGCGTCTTTTGACGAATTAGGTAACCTTGCTGGAGGATCTGCTATCCGCTTCGCTACCATCGAGTGGGCCGACCAAGGCATCTATTTCTACAACACCTCGCCTTTGATCGATAATAACGCAATAGTGAACAATTGGCATGGGATTAACTATATTGGCTATTCCTCCCCGAAGATTACTAATAACGTCATCAAAGGGAATTCACAATCCGGCATCATAGCGGGAAATCCTGGCGGTACTGCCACCATTGAGCAAAACTTGATCTTGAACAATGGCGATGGCATACATATCAATGGCCCTGCTACGATAAGGTGGAATACTATCGCCAAGAATAGTACAGGACTCCGCGCTGGAGCACCTGGGACTATTGGCAGCAACAACATCA
>JAUYDP010000218.1 GCA_030691805.1 Dehalococcoidia bacterium
GCCGACGTGGCGATTAGCCTGGACAATTTATGACCTCCTGAGTGTTAGGAAAGTAACGATATATTCCGATTATAACATATGCTTCGATAGGCATACAAAAGGTGGCGCGTAGTTCGGTGTGCCCATAAAAAAGCTCCTTGCGGAGCTTGGGGAGAAGCCTTAAAGAAGACCGGCCCGAGGCCGGACAAGATTGTCGGGGTGCAGCTAGCTTCCAGGTTCACGGTGTTCTCAGGCTCATTGTAGCAAAGGTATCAAGCCTAAATCAAGTGAGCGAACGGAGAGTGTAGAATAATCGGATAGGAGGGGCTTTCTAGCCCCTTCCGGCGGGCCTGGAAAGGCCCGCCTATCGAGCGAAAACGGGCGTCTTTCAACACTCTCTGAACTGCTGTAAGATAGCCCTACTCTGTTACTTTTGGGGCTCGATGATGATCTTCAACGTCTGCTGTTCAAATGGGCGGCTGGCCATGCGAAAGCCGTTGACCGCATCTGCAAGGCATAGGCGCTGGGTGATCATGTCTAGGACCTGAACCCTTCGCGTTCGGATAAGCTCCAGGGCTGTAAGGCAGTCTGAAGGGGCCGCCCCGTAGGTGCTGGTAAGCGTGATCTCCGTCCGGAACAAGATGTCGTTGATGGGGGTGGGGATGGTGGCTCCGGGTTCCTCGGCAGCGCCAAAGAATAGTGCGGTCCCGCCACGCTCCACCGAGGCCAGGGCCTGTTCCACCAGAGGCACCCGGCAAATTATGACCAGGTCTGCCAGTAGTCCGCCGTTTAACTCTCGTAATCGGGAAGGAACATCCTCTCTGGCTTCGATTACCGCGTCGGCTCCCAGCCGTAGGGCCGCGTCCATTCGGTACCCTATCGAGTCCACCGCGATAATGCGCCCCGCTCCCAGAGACCTGGCCAGGTTTATGTGGAGCAGGCCGGAGATGCCCGCGCCGACAACCAGCACACTCTGCCCTGGGCTCAGTCGGGCCAGCCTTTGTCCACGCAAAACGCAACCAAGGGGCTCGACGAAAGAGCCTTCTTCATAAGACACTTCATCTGGCAAATGGAAGACACCGCCCTTTTCGACGTTGATAGCCGGCACCAGGACGTACTCCGCGAAACCCCCTGGCTCGAACTTGGTGCCCTTGAGTAGAAGATCACACATGGTGTGATGGCCGCTGCGGCAATGGTGACAGGTGTAACAGGGCACGTGGTGGGTGGCCGCTACACGGTCGCCGACCCTGAAACCTTTGGCGCCGGCACCAACCTCTACGATCTCACCGGCTATCTCGTGCCCCAACACCAGAGGGGCACGGCTCAGCCGGTACCATTCCATAACGTCGCTGCCGCAAATGCCGCTGGCTTCGATACGCACCAGGATGTCGCCGAGTCCCACCTTGGGAACGGGCAGTTCCTCTACCCGCACGTCCTGGTTGTTGTACCACATAGCTACACGCAAGTGTGTTCTCCTTTGCCTATGGCTTCATTAAAAAGCACGGGAGCCTAGCTTGCCAGTGGAGCGCCCGGTTGAGGGAACTTAGCTGTCAGGTTTATGATAGCGTCCGGCCGCCGTTTACGTCTATAGTAGCGCCGGTGATATACCGGGCCTCGTCCGAGGCCAGGAAGACAACCACAGGGGCGATATCACCCGGCAAGGCAACCCGCCGTAGAGGGATATTCTGGACCATGCGGGCCTTCTCTTCTTCGGACAGAGAATTCCAATTAGCCTGTTGGCGCTCGTTGGCCAATGTTTGGCCCGGGGCGACGGCATTCACGTTTATTCCGTAAGGACCTAATTCAATAGCCATGGCCCTGGTTAGTCCGGCCAGCCCCGCCTTGGCGGCAGTATACTGGTAGCGAGCGCTAGGGCCGCGATGGATGACCCGAGAGGCCTCGGAGGCTATGTTAACGATTTTACCTCCACCCTGCTCTCTCATGAATTTTGCCACCGCTCTTGAGCAGAGGAAGGCAGACTTCAAATTCAAGTCAAGCACTTTGTCCCACTGCTCTTCCAGGACATCTTCCAAATACTGGGTAGGCGGAACCCCAGCCACCCCACCGGCGTTGTTAACCAGGATATCTACACGGCCGTAGATCTCCAGGGCAGATTGCACTAATCTCTCTACTTGAGAGGGCACGGTAACATCTGCGGGAAAGGCCAGTGCCGTTCCTCCAGCGCTCCGTATCTCGCTGGCCACCTGTTCCGCCGCCTCCGCACGTCTGCCGTTTACTATAACTCCCGCCCCCTCCGCACCCATGGCCAGGGCTATGGCTTTGCCAATCCCGGAGGTGGAACCGGTAATAATGGCAACTTTGTCTCTGAGGCGCATAGTCTCACCTATTCTTGTTATCGCCGACGCCATTCGTCGGTGCTTCAGCGCGTTGGTGGTGGCCGTATTATATTTGCCTGTCCTTGATAGGTCAAGGGGTTGACGTAGGTGGTACAATGTGCTCAGATATGAGTGCCAGGGGCAATCTGATGGAATACACCATAATCATTCATCCCGCCGAGGAGGGTGGCTTCTGGACAGAGGTGCCCGCACTTCCTGGTTGTTGCTCCCAAGGGGAGACCGTCGAGGAAGCTATCCAGATGGCCAAGGACGCCATCGAGGGCTTCTTAGCCTATCTGCGTGAGAGGGGCCAGGAAATACCCGAAGAAAAGGACATCCTGATAAGAGTGTCGGTCGCGGCATAACTCCTTCTTCTGTTGCGCCTGGGCGGCGATGCAATGTGGCGGCGGAGGAAGGGCACCTGGCCGTCGGAGCGGTCAGCTTTCAGCGGTCAGCTATCAGTTTTCAGCTTTTAGCACAGGGCCCAGAGTCCAGGGTTCAGGTCAGAAACGGCACGTATGAGCTCTGAAGGGCTGTTAGGGTCGAGTTGGTCTGACCCGATGGGAAGTCGGCCTCCCCAGACGTAGCGGCGGACGTCCCAGTCCGCCAGGGTTGGGGGGGGTGTGTTCCGAACAGCTATACCGAATTATGTGTCAAGAAACATCGCATTGGTATAACTGCTTACGGCTGATAACTGATAACTGATAGCTGAAAGCTGAAAGCTGTCAGCTAGCACCTGACAGCTAAATCGGCTCCACCTGCTGGTCCAGCTTCTCCCACGTTCGATGATATTCGCCGCTGATGGCGAGGCCGGCCTCTTCTTCCTGCTCCTCGCGCCAGTGCCCCAGGGAGTAGCCGAACCAGGGCTTGCGGGGCTTGAGCTTTGGTAGGTCCAGGCTCTCCCATAGCTCTTTGGCATGCGCCATGTACTCCTCCTTGGGTAAGGAGGTCGGCAGGGTGGGCCACTTGAGAGTGGCATCTATCAGCATGGCTGAACATCCCCGCGGTCCTGTGGGGCCGATGGGGAACACCCGCTCGCTGTGGTGGGCGGTGGGAGGGGCGGAGGAGGGGTCAAGCGAGGAAGCCCGGCCCTCGATCATCTTCACGTCGAGGTGCGGTTGATGCCGGAAGCTCAAGGCCCAGAGTACCGAGTCGGGGTCCCGTGGGTCTATATCATCATCCACCGCTATAACCACTTTTGGATAGCCGGAGTTCTTTCCCAGGGTTGCCGTAAGTGCCTGCCAGACCTCCCCGTGATTGGGGTAGGGCTTCCAGGTCTTTTTTATCTGAATTACGCAGACCATGGCGGCCCCGCTGGATTCCAGGAAGGCAACGTCCTTGACGTTGGGCAGACCGCAGTCATACTTTAAGAACCGCAGGTAGTTACCCTCAGCGGCCAGTCCTCTAAGAATGCTGGACTCGCTTGGGGGCATCTGGCTTATGAAGGCATGGTAGACGGGGTCTTTGCGGTGGGTGATGCACTTTATGTTGAAGACCGGCCTCATGCCTCGCTCGGACATATACCCCGTGTATTCGCCAAAGGGGCCTTCCGGCTCAGCGGAATCCATGGTGAATTCCCCTTCCAACACGATCTCAGCGTAAGCGGGCACCTCCATATCAATTGTCTCGCACTTGATCACGGGTATGGGATCTCCCATCATGGCGCCGGCTACCGCCAGCTCATCCACGCCGTAAGGAATGCCCGCTGTGCTACAGATGCTCACGGCGGGCACAGCCCCAATAACCAGCGCAGCCTCCAGGTTCTTTCCGCGCTCCTTCCATTTCTGCCAGTGGACCGTCAAGTGGTTGGCCCGGCCACCGGTGGAGCTCTTAAGGGGGCCTTTCACCATCCCCCTGTAGGTGCCCACGTTGCGCGCTCCGGTTTCCGGGTCTTTGGTATGCCATAGCGGGGCAGTTATGTAGGGAGTAGGGTCGAAGCCGACGGTGGATATGGGAATTGGGAATTCCGCAAGTCCGCCGTGCTCCAGGAGGTTATCTCCAATGTGTATCTCTTCCTTCACGGGGCCACTGTTTATTAGAATCGGGTGAATAGGATGGTCCAGGGCCTGCACCCACTTATGAGTTATCTCCTCGGGGCTGGCCGACATGCCCATGGCGTAAATCTCCCTGGAGCCTCCCACAACCGCAACAGCCAGGGAACCCTTAAAAGTGCGCCCTTGTCCGTCTACCACGTTTTCGAACAGGAAGCCGGTCCTGTCTTCCGGAGGCAGTCCCCGGAACTGCCAACGGACCAGCGGCATCAGCTCCGTGTCCTTGTTGATAGGTTTCTTGATACGGCGTAGCTTACCGGCCTGTTCTAGCACTTCCAGGTATTCCCGCAGATCGCGGTAGCTGCGTGGCATATTCTACCTGGTCTCCTTTAGCTTGCGCACAAATGTCGCGTCGACCACCTGAGAAAGTGGAACGGCTTCTTTCACATTGGCCCGTTCTCTTGCAGCGTCTATGTCTGTCTGCACCGCCGAATCCCGCCAGGACCCATCCTCGCTGACGGTGTCAATAGACAGGTCATAGGTCCGGTCGGCCACGTCTTGCGCTAGCTTGAGCTCATCCATCATCAGCTTGACGATCTCCACCCGGTTCTTTGGGTCACGCAGGTACTGGCACCCTTTGACACTTGCCCGTACGACCCGTAGGACCTGGTCAGGGTTCTCCTTGATCTTTTTATCAGAAGTGGATATGCCCGACATTACGATGTCCACCACATCCTTGAAACGCACCAGCAGTGTCAAGCCCTCTTTCTCGGCGGCTATGGCAAAGGCCGGGTCCATGACGCTACCGTCAATCACCCCTGTCCTAATCGAGACCAGTCTGGTAGCGCTGTCCGAGATGACCACAAAGTTGACCTCTTTGTCGGGGTCTACCCCGGCCTTCTTAAGGGCTAACCTGGCCAGGACCTCCACTGTTCCGCCGACTGATGCCACGCCAATTTTCTTGCCGCGGAGGTCGGACACTGTCTTGATATCTGCGCGGGCTACCAGGATGTGAGGTGTCTTGTCCAGTTGGGCCATTATGGCTTTGATAGGGACACCTGTAACGGCTGCCCGGACGGACGAGCCCCAGGAGGTAACGTAGTCTATGTCTGTGCCTCCAATCATAGCCTTGACGGCGATGTCCGAGGCAATAATTGGTGTTTCCACCTCCAGGGCCTCGCTCTGGTAAAAGCCCTTCTTCTTGGCTACAACGATGCAGAAGTCGGTGAAGCCGGTAGTCTGGAAGGGCATAACGACCTTCTCAACCTTGCGCGGGGTGGGCGTGGCTGGCGCAGCGGTAGGTGGGGCGGCGGTTGGTGGTGCTGCAGTAGCTACTGCGGCCGCCGGCTTAGCCACGGGCGCAGGCGTTGGTGTTGGAGGCGCCGCCGCCGGAGCGCAGGCGCCTATCAGGATCAGGATGCCCATCAGTAAAAGGGCACCGGCCAGGGCAGTTATTGGCTTTCCCATCTCTTACCTTCCTTCTTTTACTCGCTTGATGAAGCTATAGTCAAAAACGTCGGCTACTGTGGTATTTGGCTTGGCGCCGGCCTGGCTGATAGCCTGCTTCACCTCTTGCATGATCGCATCCTCAGGGACATCGCCGTCTTCGCTAAAAGTCTTTATGATATCAGAATAGGTCGCTTTAGCTTCCGCCGACGTGGCGTTGAGTTCTTTCACCATGTACTCAACCATTTCGTCTTGGTTCTTGGGGTCCTTGATATACTTGAGACCCTTTGCCGTTGCCCGCACGACGCGAAGAATCACGTCGGGGCGCTCTTTTATCATTTTATCGGAGGCGCCAAGACCGGCTAGAGGCATGTCCATTATGTCAGACATCTTGAGCAACTGCCTCATCCCTTCGTTTTCGGCCTTTATCGCATAGAGAGGCTCCAGGACCGTGCCTTGAATAATACCCCCTTTGAGCCCTGCCAGTCGCTCCGGGTTGCCGCCGATGGTGGTTATAGTAGCATCCTTCGCCGGGTCAAGACCATAGTGTTTAAGGGCGGCCCTTATCATCTGCGTTGGCGAGTCTTCGGGGGAGGCCACTCCGAAGTTCTTGCCTTTCAAGGCTTTCCCTTCGGTTATCTCGGGCCTCACAACCAGCACGTGGTACGGTTTGGAGATGGTCGCCATAACCCCCTTCACCTGGACCCCCTGGGCGGCGGCCCGCATAACGGAACCGAGGGCGAAGACGAAATCTATCTCGCCGCCGACCAGCGCTTTAACTGACACATCAGGCGCCACGCGAGTAATCTCCGCCTCGATGTTTTCTTGGGCGAAGAAACCCTTCTTGTTGGCAATCTGCTGTGCCATTTCCACCAGGCCGACGCTGGGAGTTGCCATCTTGAGCTTCTCCGGCTTGGGGGTGGGCGTGGCTGGCGCCGGAGTTGGAGCTGGTTTGGACGTGGGAGCGCTGGCCGCAGCCTGGGCCTGCGCTGTGGGCGTCGGGGCTGGCGGGGCGGCCGCTGGGGCGCAGGCGGCCAGGGCAAGCGTGCCCAGGAGCGCCAGGACGACTGTTCCGGGCATTAATCTAAGTTTCATTCCGGTTCCCCTCCTTCTTGAACCCCACTCCTCTACTGCTTTAGCTTCCTCACGAACGAGTAATCAAACGCCTGGGATACCGGCACCTCGTTGGTGATCTTAGCAAGGGTTTTTGCGTCGTCAATATCGAGCTTGACCACTGCCTCCGAAATATCGCCGTCATCGCTGAAGCCCTTTATCCCGATGTCATAGGTCTTGGTGGACTCTTGCAGGGTGAGATTCAACTCATCCATCATTATCTTGATGATATCGTCCCGGTTCTTAGCGTCCTTAATGTATTTCAACGCTTTTACGTGTGCCCGCACAAACCGCAACACCTGGTCGGGGTTTTCTTTGATTCGTTTATCGCTGGTGGCCAGGCCCCCCATGATTCGCTCCGTTATGTCGCCGGCATTGGCCAGGATACGCAGTCCTTCACTCTCGGCTTTGATGGCAATGGCCAGGTCCAGCATAGCCGCCTGAACGGCGCCGCCCTGGACAGCCTTAAGACGGGTGGGATTGTCAGTAAGGGCTACGGCCACGATGTCCTTCTCCGGGTCCATGCCGTAGTACTTGACGATAGCTTTAAGCAGGACGTGGGTGGTGCCCTGCTGGGAGTCTATACCGATGGTCTTACCTTTTAGTTCCTGCACGGTTTTGAACTCCGGCCGAGAGACAAGTAGTTGCGGAGGGCGGGTTTGGGCTGCCAGGATGCCTTTTACGGGCAGGCCCTGGGTAGCCGCCCGCAGTACCGAGCCGATGGCGCGGGTGTATGCTATCTCTCCGGCTATAACCGCTTTGACTGCGATATCCGATCCTATGACCTGCTTATCAACCTCGAATCCTTCTTCTTTGTAGAAGCCTTTCTTCTCGGCTACCACGGTGAACAGATCAGAGAGCCCCACTGCTGGTATGGCAAGAACCACCTTCTCCAGCTTACGGGGTGTAGCGGTAGCCGTAGGCGGCGGCGGAGCTGCCGTGGGAGACGCTGCCGGGGCCTTTGCCGCCGGCGCCGGAGTTGGGGTCGGTGACGCAGCCGACGGCGCGCAGGCGGCCAGGATAAGGCCGCTCAACAGGACCAAGAACAACATCATTGGAACCAGTCTTTTTGCCATTAGAGCCTTCCCTCCTATTTATCTACCGTCGTTTTAACTACTCAGCCACAAAGTCCCAAAGACACGAATTCACGCTCTGAAAGAAACTTGTATTCCATAACTTTCTTTGTGCCTTGGTGTCTTAGTGGCTGAGTAGTTACAAATTATATATATACTTCTCGGACAAGTACGCCTTCCAAGAATGTATGAGTCCATCAATCGAACAGGCGCGGCCCCCATTTGTCTATGATTTTGGCGGCCAGCGCGGGACTGGGATCTGATACCTTTGGGAACTGGTCTATCCACTCGTACGGCCGGCAGGCATCAATGATAGCCCGCGAGTTGTGGCCTTTTAGCCCGACGGGGACTGCGGGGTCCAGCGGGCCGCTCCAGCAGCGACGCAGGATCTGTATGTCCTGGGCTGGCTCCGAGCGGGTGGACATGGCCCAGAGGACGTCGTCGGTGTTGTAAGGGTCAATATCCTCGTCCACGACGATCACGTACCGTCCCATATAGGCGCCGGCCCGGCATTGAGATGCCACCAGCCCCGCCTGGCGGGCATGCCCGGGATAGCGCTGTTTGATGGAGACGATGCATAGGAAGGAATAGCCACCTAGCTCGTGGGAACGTACGCACCGGATATCAGGCACACCCGCCTCCTCCAGGGCTTCCCAAATCATGACAGATTGAAGTAAGGAGGGGAAGAGGGTGTGTCCGGATACCGGTGGGCGAGTGGGTGGGTTGCCACACAGAATGGGGTTATTGCGGTGCAGGACCGTCTTGACCCGAATGGTTGGCTCCAGGCGGGAAGAGCTAGCATAATAGCCCGTCCACTCACCGAACGGCCCTTCCACCATCTTGTCATCGGGATATGACTCACCTTCGATAACTACCTCGGCTCCAGCGGGTATGGGAAGACCCGTGGCGGGGCCCCGTAGGACCTCCACGGGCCTTCCAGCCAGGCCCCCTATATAGTCGTACTCACATTGGCCGTGGGGCAGGTCCAGGAAGCCAGCAAGATATAATATCGGGTCCGGGCCAATGGCTACGGCTACCGGACAGGGCTTCCCCATGGCGTGGTATTTCTCCCTGATTATCCGGCCGTGCTTACCCGGTGAGATATAGAAGGCAAGGGTGTTGCGGTTTTGCACCATTACCCGGTACGTTCCGATATTGACCCATCCGGTCTCAGGGTCCTGCGTGATGGTGATACTGGCGCTGCCGATATAGCGACCCCCGTCCAATTCATGATAGCGAGGGACAGGAAACTCTAAGACGTCTATATCGTCTCCGGTGTGTACATTTTCCAATAGGGGTGAAGAGGCCACTAGAATAGGGGCTAGCGGATGCGTGGCTTTGGCGCGGCGCCGCCACTCGCGTATAAACCCCTCTTCAGTGATATCAAGGGGCATGTCCACAGTTAGAGCGGCTCGTTTGAGCGAGTTCACCGGGTTAACCAGCACCCGGTAGCCGGCAGGATAACCCGCCACCTCATCGAAGAGGAATGCCGGTTTGGTCCTTCGGTCTTTGGATGACACGTCGCAGATGGTCCCTAACTCCAGGTCCCAGTGTGCACCCTTGAACTCCTTTAGCTCGCCCATATCCCGTACCTGGTTTAACCAGTCACGGAAATCGGTGTATGACATTGCTCCTCCCAGCGGTATTGCGTTTTAGGGTTGAAAGCTGGCTTGATTTTAGCCAGTCCGTTACGCGACTAATCAGCGTGTCTTTCGTGCAGCCACGGGGCGATTCTCTTCTCGCTGACCCTTATGCCGTAGGTAGCCAGGATGCCGAAAATGGCCACTACCAGGATGGCTACAAATAGATGGCCCGTACGGAACGTGGCGCCGGAGAACTGGATCAGATAGCCCAGCCCGGCATTGGAAGCAAAGAACTCCGCAACGATCACACTTATCAGCGCCCGCCCCACGCCTTGCCTTAGACCAGCCACGATAAAGGGGATGGCAGCAGGAAAGACGACCTTGAAGAAGATGTCCCGTTCAGTAGCCCCATAAGCCCTGGCCGCCTCGATGAGCTTAGGATCCGTCCCTCTCACTCCTTCGTAAGCGTTTATCAGCATTGGAAAGACGGCGCCCAGAAAGACCAGCACTACCTTAGACCAGATGCCGATGCCGAACCAGATAATAATGAGAGGCAGGAAAGCGATACGGGGGACCGCGTTCAGTGCATCTACGAAAGGCGTCGCAGCGAAGTCGAGGTACTTCATCCGCCCCATGGCGATGCCCACGAAGTTGCCGACGATTGCCGCCAGCACGAAGCCGATAATCAGGTTCTGGAGAGTCACGCCGGCATGGCGAAATAGCTCCCCGCTCGCTACCAGTTCCTGCCCAGCCGCGAAGATTATTGACGGAGCGCTCGCAAAGAGGGGGTCAATTCTTTTAAAGTAGATGACCACTACTTCCCAAATCGTCAGGAAGGCCAGGATGGAGAGGGTGCTGATTATGGCCCTTTCCTGGCTGGTCCAGCCCTTCTTGATCCTCTGCACCACGACGGGACTCAAACCGAGGAGTGAGCCGGTACGGTCGCTCTGTTTACCTGACACTTACTTAGCCTCCAACGGTCTCTCTCATTCGTCCGTACTGGATCTCCCCTTTGAGGATCTCCCATAGCTCCTCCCTCAGATGGGCGAACTCGGGCGTGGCCCTTACCCCATGCCGGGGGCGGGGGAAGGGGATCTTTATCTCTAACTTGACCCTCCCGGGCCGGGCGCTCATCACAATAATCCGGTCAGAGAGATAGATAGCCTCATCAATGCCGTGAGTGACGAATACCACCGTGGTCTTGAACTGGGACCAGATGCGAAGAAGCTCTTCCTGCATCAGCTCACGCATCTGGGCGTCCAGGGAGGCGAACGGCTCATCCATGAAGAAGCTCTCCGGCGACATGGTCAGGGCACGGGCTAGCCCAACCCGTTGCTTCATGCCTCCCGATAACTGGTGGGGGTAATGCTTCTCGAAACCTTCCAGCCCTACTACATTAATCATCTCCGCGGCCGTCTTTCGCCTGGCCTCTTTGTTCACTCCCTGGAACTCCAGGCCCATTTCGATATTATGGAGGGCGGTGCGCCAGGGGAGAAGCCCGAAGTCCTGGAACACCATAGCCCGGCGGGGATCAGGGCCTGTGACCGTCTTCCCGTCTACCAGGGTTCGGCCCTCCGTCGGCTTGATCAAACCGTGCATGATGCGGAGGAGGGTTGTCTTGCCGCAGCCGGAAGGGCCAAGAAGAGAGACGAACTCGCCCTGCTCTATCTCAAAGCTCACGTCCTTGAGCGCCAGAATGGGATCTCCGCCAGATACGGTCTGGAAGGAGTGGTTGATCTGGTCCACCCGGATGTGATTCATGGTGTCTCCCCTGCGGATGTTGTTGCGAGCTGCCAGTGAAAAGATAACAAACTGGGAACAAACTGAGTAAGCTTGTTGGCATCATATAACATACCGGCTAACAGTTGTCAAGCTAGAAATCTACCGGGAAATTGGCCTTGCTGCCAAGTCACCGAATATGGTATATTTACCACGTTAAGCGGGTGTCGTTTAGTTAGGGCAAGCGCCAACATCCCGTTAATAACAATCTCCTCTCTGCCCGGAGGAAGTAGATTTGCCCTGGAAAAGCCACAGCTTTGGACCCCTAAGTTGCCGCCTTGCCTTGGGAGGTTGTTGAATGGAGCGTTCGTTAGAAATTAACGATAACGTTAGAATAAGACCCCTTAGCAAGGAAGACATCCCGTCCATTTTGGAGATTGACGGGAAGATTACAGCCGCTTCCCGCTCCAGCCTGGACAGGGAGAAGATCAACTACTACCTGCGGAATCCCAATCTATGCTGGGGCGCTGAAGCCAGCGGGTGCCTCATTGGTTTTATGCTGGGAGATATACGTGGTTGGGAGTTCGGCCTCAGCGAGGCTGGCTGGATCGAGATCCTGGGCGTGGACCCGAGCCGTCAGCGAAAAGGGGTTGGCCGGGCCTTGCTGACGGCTATGATTGACGAGTTCAAGAACCGGGGTGTAAAGACGGTCCGGGTAGTTGCCCGCTGGTACGACCCTATCCTCTCGTTCTTCCGTGCCGAAGGCTTCGAGCACGGCGAGCTCCTGAGCGTACAGAAGGACCTTTAGTAGCCAAATTATGGACATGAAGAGGTGATGGGTCAGGTTAAGTCGGGGGGGATCTACTACGGCTGGGTCATAGTTGGAATTAGCATGCTGGTTGCTTTCGTAATCTCGGGCGCACGAATGTCTTTCAGCCCTTCTTTCAAGCCCATGCTGCTTGACTACGACACTAACCGCGGTCTCCTCTCTCTGGCTATGTCCATTAACCAGCTTTTTTACGGCCTGGCCGGGCCAGTAACGGGGTGGCTTACCGACCGCTATGGAGCCAGGACGATCATATTGATCAGTGCCCTTATTACTGCCGTCGGGTTGGTTGGCACCAGTCTGGCCCCAAACCTTTGGGTCCTTTATATTGCCTACGGCGTCTTCACGGGTTTTGGCTTCAGCGGCACCACCACTATCCCCTTCTCAGCCCTCATTACCAGATGGTTCCGGCGAAAGAGCGGCCTGGCCATGGGCCTTTCAACGGCCGGTACGCCAATAGGCCACATGTTCATTGTGCCGATCGCCACTTATGTCATCCTGGGTTGGGGCTGGCGGTATGCCTACGCGATTGTCGGCGCAGTAATCGCTTTGATTATAGCTCCTCTTGCATGGCGTTTGGTGAAAGGAGACCCCAGGGAACTGGGGCTCTTACCAGACGGGGATGTCAAGCCTCACGCAGTTGGTGCTACGTTAGCGGGGGCCGGCGGAACTACCTCGATGCCAAGCCAGAACTTGGCGCAGGCCCTGAGGACCCGCCCATACTGGCTGCTTTGTATCGGGTGGTTCACCTGCGGTTTTGTGGGGTTCATGGTCTCCACCCATCTGGTTCCCTTTGCTACTGACGTCGGCATGGGTCTTATGGAAGCATCTCTAGTCCTATCCTTGATGGGAGCTTTCAGCGCTATCGGCAGCTTTGGGTCCGGAGCGCTCTCGGACTGGATAGGACGCAAGAATCCACTGACTGCTATCTATTTCACGCGTTTCCTGGCTTTCCCGTTAATCATGCTGCCAGCGGTCTCAAGCAACCATATTCTGGTCTATCTGTTTGCCATGGTGTTCGGCATAGGAATGCTGGCTACCCTTCCCCTGGCCTCTACGCTGGTCCGGGAGATATATGGACAGCAGTCCATGGGGGTTATCCTGGGCACCATACTCTTGGCCCATCAGATTGGGGCGGCCATCGGCGTCTACCTGGGAGGCGCCATATTTGACGCAACAGGGAGTTACTTCTGGGCTTTCTTAATGTCCTCCGTGCTTTCCCTGGTGGCCGCCGTAGCCAGCTTTAAGATCAGGGAAACGCCTCGACCGGTTTACATCCCAAGGGCCGTTCCAGCGGAGTAGAACGGGCATGTCGAAGGTGCTGGTGTACGACGTTAAGGACGATGTTCGAGGAAAGATACGCGCCATCTTCGATGAATTCGCCCCAAAACTCGCTGCACGACAGGTCCTGGTAAAGCCTAACCTTCTAGCGGCCTCGCCTCCGGAATCCGGTGTCAATACTCATCCGGCGGTGGTAGAGGCCATCGTACTGGAGTGCCTGGAGCGTGGGGCCGAGGTCCTGGTTGGGGACAATTCGGGCAGCATTGACCGCACCCCCTGGTACACAGCGGAGGTAGCCGGCTACATCAAGGCCTGCCACGGCTGTTTCGGAGGGATCTCCTCCGAAGTGGTCCAGGTGCTATCTGGTTCAAGATTCGTTAAGAGCTTCTGGGTCTCCAAGGCCGTTCTAGACGCAGATTACGTTATAAATGTGCCAAAGTTCAAGGCCCACGTGGTAATGACTATCACTGGGGCGCTCAAGAACACCTTTGGCTACGTACCCGGCGGCTGCAAGAACCAGCTCCACTTCAAGACGGTGGGACGGAGGCAGTTCGCCGAGCTTTTAGTGGACGTCCACCTGGTCCGTCCTCCGGACCTCAATATAATGGAAGCGCTTACGGTCATGGAGGGGAACGGCCCTGATGCGGGCCCCTTGCGGGATGTGGGCAAGGTCCTGGCCAGCACCGATGCCGTAGCCCTGGACGCTACCGCGGTTCGGATGACAGGGCAGGACCCTGCCAAGGTCCCGCTGATAACTATTGCTCATGATAAGGGGCTTGGCGTCTGGGCTGAGGACCGGATTGCGGTGCTGGGCGATTTCGCAGTTATACCTGATTTCAAAAAGGTTACCAATGGCTACTGGGCTTCTGATGAAGCGGTCAAGACCTTTGCTGAACTGGGCAAGATAAAACCTGTAGTTTTTTTAAGCAAGTGTAGCCCATGTGACCTGTGCGGGCTGCGCTGCCCGGTAGGGGCAATCGGGATTATAGGGGGCTTACGGGTGGACGAAGAAAAATGCATTTCCTGTTTTGCTTGTGTCGAGTTCTGCCCGCGGGGGGCCTTTGAGGTGCCTTCTGGCCGGGCGCAGGCCATAATGTCTAAGGTGTTCAGTTCATGAAGAGAAAGATAAAGCACGTAGAGCTAGACTGCCCAAAGATCCTGGATGCTATCACCTTCCTCATCCAGTTCGGCCCGCTAAAGCGGGAATATCCGAATGAAGCCGCCTTTAAGGAGGACATTCAGGCTACCATTCAGAACTATTTGGAGAAGAACAAGCTTAGCGAGACCGTTAGGCTGCTGTCGGATAGTCAAGACCAGGGGTTGGTGGCTCCGGCCGCTATATTCGGCGTGGACTTCTACCCGGATATAGTCCTAGAGGAGAACGGCGAGCCACTGGTAGCCATACTTGTCAAGCTGGTAAAGTCTAACCCTGCCGGCCTGGTCCAGGCGGCAGGCCGGGCGCTGGTCTTCTCCCACCAGTATCCTTGGGTATTGAGCCTGGTGCTGGACCTTGGGAAAAGGCGTAGAGAGAAACGGGATCTAGACCACGAGTTCCGGGCAGATATGTGGCACAATCGCCAGGTGCGGTTCCTGTTTCGCTGAGATAAGAAAGGAGACTATGTCCAAGGTCCTGGTATCCAAGCTAAATGAAGATATACCCCAGCAGATGGCCCGCATTTTTGACGAATTTGCCCCAACCCTTGCGGGTAAGAAGGTCCTGATCAAACCCAATATCCTCTGCCCCACTCCGCCTGAAGAAGGCAACACCACTCATCCAGACGTAGTACGGGCGGCAGTGCGAGAATGCAAGGCGCGCGGCGCCGCAGACATCAAGGTTGGCGATTGCCCAGGAGGACTGGAGGGTAATTCGAGAAAGGTAGCCCGCCTGAGCGGGATCCTGGAAGCCTGTGAGGGCTACTTTTATCCCATAGCCCGCCGGCTGACCAATGTCCCGGTCACCTCAAGGTGGGTTGACAGCTTCTATATCCCGGAGGCCCTGTTAGAGGCGGACTTCGTATTGAACCTGGCCCATCTTAAGGTCACGGTCCAGACCACGGTTACCGGGGCCATCAAGAACTGCTATGGCTACCAGCCGGGAGGGCTAAAGGCCCAGGGGCATTTCAAGGCATTGGGAAAGCGTCGCTTTTCCGATATGCTCCTGACACTATTCTCGGTACGGCCTCCCGACCTTACGATTCTGGAAGGAATCTACATCATGGATACCCTCGGCCCCCGCGGTGGCCGGGTACGGCCTTGGGGTGGGCTGCTGGCCAGCAATGACCCGGTAGCGCTGGACGCCACGGCCATCCGTCTGATGGGCCAGGACCCTGCCGGAGAATATACCCTGACGGCGGCCGTAGAACGGGGCTTAGGCACGCTGGCCCAGGAGGAGATCCAGGTTATCGGCCATCTCGATCCCATCCCCGACTTCCGGATGCCGGAGAAGGGGGGCTTTTACGCCACCGCAGAGGCGGGAAAGCTACTCCAGCAGATGGGGGAGCTTAAACCGGTGGTCTACCGGGAGAAGTGCAGCCCTTGCCAGGAGTGCACCTACTGTCCGGTGGGCGCCATCCAGGTCAACGGCTATCCGGTGATAGATGAGGAGAAGTGCATCTCCTGTTTCGCCTGCGCCGACTTCTGCCCTACCGAAGCCATTCAGGCTCCGCCCGGAGAATTCGAGCGGCTTATGAAACAGATATTCCAAATGTAGGAACAGCCAGTGCTATCGGATGATTTGAAAGCGACACTAGCGCTGGAGTTCCGGAGGTGGCCGGTGGCGGCCTCAAGATTCGGGGGTGCTGGCCAGCCGGCTCGAACGGCGCGCCTAGAGTTGCAGACGTGGATCTTGCACTGTGGAGTTGGTCCTGGACACTTTGGCCGAAAGGCTCGCTAAAATAAGGGCCTTCCTTCTATAATGGAAGGCTCAGACGGTAAACCTGTTTGTTGGCAAGCACCGGTTGGCCCTTCTTTTGGAATCACATTCGAACGCAGAAACACTTGTCGCTTCTAAGCGTGGAAGACATCAGGTGGAGTATACCGGAGGAGGATGAAGTGCGAACAGTCTGGAGAGATTACGTTGAAAGCACACCGGAAGTGCTCAGAGGTAAGCCGCGAATCAAAGGGACGAGGATTCCGGTCAGCCTTATCCTCGGATTTCTGGCCGCAGGTCACACATTCGAGGAAATAATCAGGGAGTTCCCGGACTTGTCAAAAGAGCAGATTGCTGCTTGTTTAGATTATGCCCGTGACCTGTCGGAATTCGAGGTCGCCGTTTAGTGGGTTTGAGGTTCTTCGCTGACCATTGTGTCGCCAATTACATAGTTGAAACTCTACGTAGCGGAGGCTATGAGGTTCACCGACTCAGAGATCACATTCCGACAGACTCGCCTGACACGGCGGTAATCTCAAGAGCGCAGGAGCTTGATTGTATCTTGATTTCTTTGAATGGTGACTTCGCTGACATAGTCAGCTATCCTCCAGGGGATTATATCGGCATTATCGCTCTTCAGGTGAGGAATCATCCGGAGATTGTCCCACAGCTTATTGCGAGGTTTAAGGAATATCTGGGTGCCCACCCAACTATGGATCACTATAGGGGGAAGTTATTATTGGTGGAGTCACACAGGATTAGGGTTCGGCAAAGTGCTGGGTCCTAGTGTGAGATTTCGTGGCGGTCAGCAGTTATGAGCCGCATCTTAGTAGCAGGAGGATCGGTTAGTGCGACCGATAGACGTCTGGTTTAACGCCTGGCCCAAAGAACAGGTGGACAGGCTGCTCTCCCACCCCGAAATCGCCTATGTGCTGGAGGTGGAGAAGCTGGACTTCCGCGCCCCAACGCCCGATGAAGCCGTGGCCATACTGGATGAGGCAGGGGTAGAAATAGCGTTTCTGACCTCCCTCAAGCAGGGATGCCACCGGCGCATGAGGCCGGGCGGGTCGCAGGACAGGATGGTGCTGGATGTCTCCTACCGCGACCTGCTGCCTTTCCTGGAGAAGTACCCCAAACGGTTTCGGGGCCTTTATGGAATAAACCCGTGGCTTATGATGGATGGTGTCCGGGAGCTGGAGGCCGCGGTTAAGGAATACGGCTTTGTGGGGGCGGTTACTCACGTTGCCGGCTTCGCTCCGTTCAACGATAAAATCTGGTACCCCTTCTACGCCAAATGCGCAGAACTGGATATTCCGGTGATAACCCAGGCCGGTCACTTCGGGGAGTTTATGCCCGAGGGATGGGCGCACCCACTTCTTCTAGACGACGTGGCCCTGGACTTCCCGGAGCTTAAGATCATCGGCGGCCACACGGCCTGGCCGTGGACCGACCAGATGATCGCCGTAGCTTTAAAGGACCCTAATGTTTACATAAGCGTGGAGGCCCATCTCCCCAAATACTTCGAGCCTTCACTGGTCAGGTACATCAACTCCCGCGGCCAGGACAAGGTGCTCTGGGGGTCCGACTGGCCCGTGACCGATCTCAAACGTAACCTGGCCCAGGTAGAGCAGTTGGGGCTTCGAGACGAGCCGAAGAGGAAGCTCCTGCGGGAGAACACCATTCGCGTGTTTAAGTTGGAGCTCTAGGCCAAATGTTGTACCACAGTACGCTCAAAACGGACGTCGTTAGTAGTATCAAGACGGATGTCATTCTGAGGCTCTCACCCCATGTCATTCTGAGCGCAGCGAAGAATC
>JAUYDP010000250.1 GCA_030691805.1 Dehalococcoidia bacterium
CGCCGCGCTCCGGAAGATGCTTTTCGATAAAAGCCATCGCCGGCGCGTCGGCGGGCGAAAAGAGCACCGTCGCCGGATTGACTATCGAAATCAGATCCCTGGCACCCATCAAAACAATTATCCCAATCGTCGCGACTCCCATCGCCGTTTGAAACCCGAGCCGCCTGGGATCGGACGCGCGAGCAAATCGGCTCCAAAGCGAGTGGACTCCATCGCCGATGACCAGGGCCGCGGGCAGGAATCCCATCAGAACGGCCAGCGAGGGAGGCAGATCGTCCTGCGGCAGCAGTGACAGCAGACCCCGAGCGAAATATACCATGCAGCCGCGATCAACGCAACTTTGGAACGACGGCCCGCCACAAGCTAAAGCGAAACTTCCGGTAGAGGTAGGTCCATAACGAGGAAGGATGGGAGTGATAAACCACGGCATCAGGTACGAAGACCATCTTGTACCCCTTCTGGGACAGCCGGAAGGAGAACTCCACGTCCTCGGCTGATATGCCTGGAAAGGTCGGGTCGAACCCACCGTTCTCCTGGAATACGTCCTTTCTGTATCCGGCTGAGTAGGTATCTACGAAGTCTATGTAGTCGGCCTTCCTCATCCTATCGTACTTTTCTTCGAACTCCGTCTGCACAAAACGCGCCACGAGTCCTCGTTGGTTTGTACGGTAGACGCCCTTCACTCCCACTATCTCAGGGTCCTGGAATGGCCGGGTCTTCTTCTCGATCCAGTCCTCGCGAGGCGCGCAATCAGCATCGGTGAAGAGAAGAATCTTGCCGGTGGAGCGACTTACACCGCAGTTCCTGGCCACCGCAGGGCCGGCGTGTTCCTGGCGGATAACCTGCACATCAAAGCTCTTAGCCACCACATCCGTCCCGTCATGCGACCCATCATCCACTACGATGATCTCATACTGATTTCGAGGCACGGTCTGTTTAAAGAGCGCATCGAGACAAAGTGCAAGCACTTGGCAGGAATTGTAGGCAGGAATTATTACGGAAATCTCGGCCATATGATTAGACCAGGGCAGCTCCGATGCTCCGGCCACCACACACGAAGATAGTCTGCCCGGTGATGAACGCCGCCTCATCGGACACCAGGAAGAGGACCGCGTTTGCGATATCAAGCGGCTCGCCTATGCGTCCTAGCGGTATAGACTTTAGCATCCGATCGAAGACATCCTGGGGGATGGTCTTAACCATGGGGGTATTCATAGGGCCAGGAGCAATGCAGTTGACGTTGACGCCGTAACGAGCCAGCTCCAGGGCCGAGGTGCGGGTAAGGCTAACCAGACCCCCTTTGGAGGCAGAATAGTTAGCCTGGCCGACGTTACCCAAGAAGGCGCGGGAGGCGATGTTTACCACCTTACCGTACTTCTGCTCTGCAAAGTAGCGGGAAGCTGCCTGGATGAGGAGAAAAGGCGCCTTGAGGTTTACCGTCAGAACGGCGTCCCACTGGTCCTCAGTCATGTTCTTCATCATGGCATCCCGGGTGATTCCGGCGTTGTTGACCAGGATGTCTATCCGACCCCACTTGGCCGCTACCGCCTCGTATAGTGCCTGCACCTGGACCTTGTCAGCGACGTTAGTCGAAAAAGCGGCAGCCTCCCTGCCCATACCCCTAAGGCGTTCAGCGATCGCATTGACCCCTTCTTCTTGCACGTCCACAGCGGCGATTTTGGCGCCCTCCTCGGCTAGACGAAGGGCAATGCCTTCCCCCAGCCCCTGGGCAGCGCCTGTGACGATGGCTACTCTATCCTTTACTCGCATGGTAACCCCTTTCTATGTATGATTGATCTTATTATCAAGCCGGGGTTGGGCGGACACCAGGTCCGCCCCTACAGACTTCTCGCATCAAGACCTATTCCGGCCAGTCTCTGCCGTGTTGATACCGGTATATCTCAACCAGTTTCTTGAGACGATCCTCTCCCAGCCTGCGGGTGTACTCCTCCCGGTCGTTTACACCGAAGACCCACTCGTCTAGAAAGGCCTGAAATCCGTCCCGTGTCCGGGCGCGCTGGCTGTAATCATAGGCGAACTGGATATCCCGGTCGTAGTAGCCAAAGGACTCACTGGGGTGGGCGCCCAGGGAATCATGGACCACGGCCGAAACTCGGAAGCCTGGGATTATCGTCAGGTTAGAGCTAAGCTGAATAAGTCCCTTGTCCACGATCTCCTCGGCGCTGGCAACAATGGTCCGGCAGGCATTGGCCCCGAATCGCAGGTTACCCAAAGGTCCGACTACCTGGCAATTGCCCTCCACGTCCGCCCTCTGCACATGAATCAGGCCTACTTCGGGTTTCAGCGGCGCCACCACCGTTACCTTTTCACCGGAAAAGGGCGACTCTATCACCTGGAACTTACGCTCGCCAAGAAAAGAGCGGTGTTGGAACTGCCCGGTGCCGGCATGTTCTGTTGTAGGCATAAAAGGCAAGTCCATAGCGCCGGCCATCAGGGCCATGCTAATGGACCCGTACCCCATTTCCTCCACCTCAACCGGCGGGTCGCGCTCTTCCACCGCCCGGCGGAAACAGTAGGCGGATGATGGCCCGATGGGATTCCAGACATGGGAAGTGACCAGCCTTCGCACACAGCCGGCCCCAATCAACTGGTCCACCAGTATATCTCCCGCCTCCCTGACCACGGTCAGTTCCCGTTTCCTCTGGCGGATAACCTCGTGGGCCAGGGAGAACGCCTGCAAGAAGCCAAAACCCCCAAAATAGACGGTTGACCCGTCCTGGACAAACCTCCCAACGGCCTCTCGCCCGCTCAAGAGCTTACCCCGTGGGCCCCGCGTCATCTGCTCTGCTATGAAAATGCAGCTCCCAAGTGGCACAGGCCTCTGGCCTGTGCAAACTGGCGGGACGCCTGTTCCACTTCTGGTAAGGACCGGCTTTTCATCATCAGTGGTGCCCCAGGGGGCATAGGGACCTGGTGGTAAGCAGGTGATTTGGTGATTAGGTGATTTCCTATAGCCCCAACTCAGAGCTGATGACCATCTGCTGGATTTCCGAGGTTCCCTCGGTCATGGTCATAAGTCGTGCATCACGAAAGAAGCGCTCGACGGGGTGCTCCCGCATGTAGCCGGTGCCGC
>JAUYDP010000293.1 GCA_030691805.1 Dehalococcoidia bacterium
GCAGGTTGAGGAGGTTGTGGGTGATCACCTGCAGCCTCAGCCAGGCGGGTTTTTTCTAGGGGTGGACCCCTTTGTCAAGACAGTTGGAAGCCGTTTTTCCTAAGGTGGTTCAACCTCCCTTCCTAATCATTGCTATGATGCTTGCTACAGGCAATATCTCGGTTGCTGGCCCAGTTTCACATCTCCCTTGCTGACGATGGAGACATCGCCGTCTCTCTCTTACTGTCATCTTCTCTTCGATAAGCATAGTCCCTCGGTAACATTATCATTTGAATGAACTATACCCCTTCGGTAACATTTTAGATGAGTGAATGCAGCTTGAGTTGACTTTTCCGCCGAAAGGTATAAAATCTTACTAACCCAAGGCGCTTGATCAAAATCAAATAGGTGTCGCGGAGGCAACGCTCCACTACCACAGACCCCGGGTGGAAACCTGGCCCATAGCTTGAAGCTTTTTAGGAGGGTAACCATGGACGATCGCTCAACAAACAGGATAGACCGCAGGAGATTCCTGAAGCTGGCCGGCATGGCGGGACTGACCATGGCGGGGCTGGAAATGGCAGCCTGCGGACCAGGGGCGGCCCCACCCCCGCCAACCGCTACCATAAAGCCGGCAGCCCCGGCGGCAAGTCCCAAGGCCGAATCGGCGGAGGAGCGGCTGGCCAAGATGATCGAGGCGGCCAAGAAAGAGGGGAAGGTCACCCTCTACAGCGTGGGCTCTATCGAAGAGTCAGAGAAGATGGTCAAGGTCTTCAATAAGAAGTATCCCTTCATCCAGGTGGAGCCCTATACAGGCACCAGCGAGGACCTGTCAGAGAAGATCCTGACCGAGTCCAAGGCCGGCAAGAATATCGCCGACGTCATCCGGGCCGATACCGCCATATCCCCGGTGCTGGACGCCGGCCTGGCGATGAAGTATCTCTCCCCGGAGAGCGCCAACTTCCCCAAGGGATCCTATGATCCCGAGGGCACCTGGCGGTTCCTTCAGTATACAGTGCACAGCATCGCCTGGAACACCAAGGCCATCGCCGCAGCCGACGCGCCCCGTTCCTACGATGACCTTCTCAATCCCAAGTACAAGGGCAAGCTGGCCATTGAACCGGAGTGCCTGGAGTGGTTCACGCAGCAGCTCGCTATAAGGGGCAGAGACAAGGGCCTGGAATATATGAAGAGGCTGGCGGACCAGAAGCCCCGTCTGGTCAAAGGCCATACTACGTTGAGCCGCCTGGTGGTGGCGGGGGAAGTCCCAATGGCTGTCATGGTCTACGCCTACCGCTCCCAGTTGGACAAGGAGAGTAAGGCGCCTGTTGAATGGATAGCTGACAAGCCGGCCACGGCTAACCAGACGATGCTGGTAATCCACAAGGATGCTCCCCATCCCAACGCCGCCAGGCTGATGCTCGACTGGTGGCTCTCCAAGGAAGGGCAAGAAGACGAGGTAATCGGTGTCAGCGCCCGCTACCCAGTAAGGCCGGGGGTAACCATCCCGGATTTCTATAAAGGGGTAGATGTCTATACTGCGAGCCTGGAAACCCTGAAACAGACGCGGCAGAATTCAGCCCAGTTCCGGGAGATATTTGGGATAGTCTAAGCGCACGCGCCAGGAGCGGAGGCGTCTTACCCGAAGCAGGAGCCGCAAAAGGGGCAATCCTTTCATCTTTTTGGATGGAGTTCGAGGGGGCGTCCCCCTCGGCCTTGCTCCCAGGGATTCGAGGAAGTGTCCCCCAAGCCGTCTTGCGGGGATTCGAGGGGGCGTCCCCTACTGCCGTGTCAAAACCACAAGCAGCTAGTCCTATCCAGCGTAAATAAGTATCATTCCCATTGCCGCACACTACAAATCTTCCTGTATAGAATATGACTGGAGGTCCCATGGCGGTTACCAATGCGCGAATGTGGCAGTCGGCGCGGCAAAGACTGGATAGTCGGACCCTTTTTCTTGGCATTCCCGTTGTCGTGGTGGCGTTCCTGGTATTAGTGCCCTTGGGGATGCTCCTGTATAGTAGCTTCAGTGGAGCACGGCCAGGGGATATGGGAGCGCTAACCCTTAATAATTACATAAAGGCTTACAGCCGCCCGTCCACTTACCAGTTGCTGTTGAATTCCTTGATCTTCGCCACTGGGTCTTGCATCCTCACCTTCCTCATGGGTACGGCGCTGGCCTGGTTCTGCGAGCGGACCGACATGCCCTGGCGAGGTCTTTTTTATACCCTGAGTGTTGTACGAATGCTCGTGCCCGGCGTCCTCGGGACGATAGCCTGGATCTTTCTATTGAGTCCCAGGGTCGGGCTGATCAACTTATTCCTGAAGCAGGTCTTCGGCCTTGAGGAAGCCCCCTTCGACATCTTTAGCCTCTGGGGTATGATATGGGTGGAGAGCGTCCTTCTATTCCCCTTGACCTTCCTCATAATGTCGGCGGCCTTTCGGGCCATGGACCCATCCCTGGAGGAATCTGCCACTATGTCCGGCTCCAGCACTTTTTCCACCTTCCGTCGGGTCACCCTTCGTTTGATGGCCCCGGCCATCTTCTCCACCCTTCTGATCATGTTCATTAGGGGACTGGAGTCCTTTGAGGTGCCGGCGCTGATCGGTATGCCCTCACGCATTTTCGTATTCGTATCGGCCATTTACACCGCCACCCGGTATCAACCTATTGACTACGGCATAGCCGGGGCTCTCTCAGTATCAATCCTGATTATCAGTGCCCTTGGCGTCTTCGTCTACGGCCGTTTGACCCGGCGCGTTGAACAATATAGCACGGTAACGGGTAAGGGCTTTAGACCAAGGTCAATCGAGCTTGGGAAATGGCGCTACGTGGTGGCCGGCATATTCGCGTTCTTCTTCTTCATTACAGTGGGACTTCCCATCCTGATTCTCATGTGGTATTCCCTGCTTCCATTCTTTTACGCTCCGTCAGCGGAGGCCCTGGCCCAGGTCTCTTTGGACAATTATGTCAAGGTGCTGCAATGGCCCAAGGCCCGCCAGACGTTCATCAACAGTGGCGTCGCCGCCTTCGGCACTGCTACGATAGTCATGCTACTGACTTCTTTGATCTCCTGG
>JAUYDP010000307.1 GCA_030691805.1 Dehalococcoidia bacterium
TGGTTGGCACAATCCCTCACCAAGCGATCCTCCGCTGGTAATTGCCGACAGGCCGGGGGTACGGGGGTGTCCCCCGAACCTCATCCCCTGGTTGACACAAGCCCTCACCAAGCGATCCTCCGCTGGTAATTGCCGACAGGCCGGGGGTACGGGGGTGTCCCCCGATTTGAACCATACCGTAGGGGCGAGGCATGCCTCGCTTCTACACTAGGCGCCGACAGGCCGGGGGTACGGGGGTGTCCCCCGAACCTAAACCCATTTTGGACAAAAAACTTCACCAAGCGATCTTCCGCTGGTACTTATTTCTCAAAAAGATGGCCGCAGCGTTCATGGCCAGAAGCAGTACCAGTAGAACGATTATAGCCGCCGCCGCCCGCTGATGGAAGGCGCTCTGAGGTCGGGAGATCCAGTTGAATATCTGGATAGGCAGGGCCGTGAAAGGCGATTGAAGGCTATCCGGCGTGAAGGCCACGAAGGTCAGAGCGCCGATGGTTATCAGGGGAGCGGTCTCTCCGATGGCCCTAGACAGGGCCAGGATCGTGCCGGTCAGAATTCCCGGCAACGCCAGGGGCAGCACGTGGTGCCAGATGGTCTCAACCTTGGTCGCCCCCAGGGCATAGGACCCGTCCCGAATCGAATCAGGCACGGCGCGCAGCGCCTCCTGAGAAGCCACGATGATGATGGGCAGCACCAGGAGAGTCATGGTCAGCGCTCCGGCGAGGATACTCCGCTCCAGTTGCATTGCCCGCACGAAGAGCTCCAGTCCTAGAAGGCCGTATATGATCGAGGGCACGCCGGCCAGGTTGGCGATATTCGTTTGTATGACCGCGGTGATCCAGGAGCGGCGGGCGTACTCATTCAGGTAAATAGCCGCCGCCACGCCGATGGGGAATGAAAAAACCGTCGTCAGGCCCATCAGCCAGAGGGTCCCGAGAAGGGCGGACTTAATCCCGGCCCGCTCCGGTATCCGGGAGGGGAAGCTGGACAAAAATTCCCAGTTGAGGGAGCCTGCGCCTTGCCGGAAGACATCCACCAGAAGGAGAAGCAGGACCACAATGGCCACCAGGGTAGCGGCAATCGACACGACCTCGAAGGCCCGGCCTCGAGCCTTTCGTGCCCGCAGCCGGTGCGATGAGAAGGCGCCGCCCGTCACCGGTAGGCCTCCCGGAAGCGCCGGAGCACCAACTGGCTGATTACGTTCAGGACCAGGGTCAAGACGAAGAGGGTCATAGCAACCGCGAAGATGGTGCGGAACTCCAGCGTGCCTGTGGGGGTGTCCCCCAGGCTCACCTGCACGATGTAAGCGGTCATTGTCTGGATGGCCTCCAGGGGATTCAGGGTAAGGCGAGGCTGTTGCCCGGCGGCGATGGCCACGATCATGGTCTCCCCGATGGCCCTAGAAATCGCCAGGATAAAGGCGGCGATGATGCCCGAAAGGGCAGAGGGCACGACGACGCGCAGGGAGACCTCCATCTTGGTGCCTCCCAGGGCATAGGCGGCTTCCCGAAGCGAGCGGGGCACCGCCGTCATGGCATCCTCGCTGAGAGAAGAAACCATGGGGATGATCATGATCCCCATAACGATGCTGGCGCTGGCGGCGTTGAAAACCGAGGTATCGGGGAAGATTCCCCGGAGAATTGGAGAGATGAAGAGAAGAGCAAAATAGCCATAGACTACGGTAGGAATCCCCGCCAGCAGTTCCAAGAAGGGCTTTAGCACCCGGCGTGCCCCCTCCGGCGCGTACTCACTCAGATAGATGGCGCTGACCAGCCCGATGGGCAGGGCCAGGAACATCGCGCCTGCCGTTACCTCAATCGTTCCCGCCAGCAGAGGAGCGATGCCGAAATGCTTTTCAGAGAAAAGGGGGGTCCACTGGCTGCTGAACAGGTACTCCCAAATAGAGACCTCCTGAAAGAAGCCCCAGGTCTCAAAAAGGAGGACGGCTACGATCCCCACCGTGGTAAAGACGGAGAGAAAGGCGCAGAGGCCGAGGACAAAGCGTATGGCCGAGTCCCGAAGATGGCGCAGTCTTCGGCGTCTATAGGGTCTCGTGACTTGGGTTAGAGCCGTGGTAGCCAGCAGCAGTTAGCCTCCACCTGGAAGGTCCATGAAATATGATAGCACAATTAATTAGAACCAGCAGCCGCACCTACGTCCGCCATTCCCCTATCATACTCGGCCTGGGGTAGCGAGGTGTAACCCACCAGGGGCACCAGCTTGGGGGCCATGGCCAGGTAGAACCTCACGAACTCCAGGACCTCGGGGCGTACCAGAGACCGCTTGTTGACGTAGATGAAGATGGGGCGGGATAGGGGATAGTACTCGCCGCTGGCGATAGTCTCATCCGAGGGAGCGATACAGCCCTTTCCGCCGTCAATAGCCAGCGCCTTGACCCGGTCCCTATTCTCGGCGTAATAGGCGAACCCCATGTAGCCCAGGGACCCCTTGTCACCGGAGATGCCCTGGATTAGCACGTTGTCGTCCTCGCTGGCAGTGAAGTCTCCCCTACTGGCGCCCGCCTTCCCCACGATGAACTCCGTGAAGTAGTCGAAGGTGCCGGAATCGGTGCCCGGTCCATAGAGACGTAGGGTCTGGATCGGGAAGCCGGCCCTGACCTGGCTCCAGTTGTTGACCCGGCTGCCCGGCTCCCAGATCCGCTTGAGCTCCTCCGTGGTCAGGCAGCTAACCCAGTTGTTCTTGGGGTTAACCAGGACCGACAGGCCGTCGAGGGCTACTTTCAATTCAAGGTATTCGATCCCATTCTTCTGGGCCTCTGCCTTTTCCGTCTCTTTAATTGGGCGGGAGGCGTCGCTTATATCTATTTCACCGGTTGCGAATTTCTTAAAGCCCCCGCCGGTGCCGGAGACGCCTACGGTGATCCTGGCCCTGGGGTTGTCCCTCATGAATTCCTCGGCCATAGCCTCGGTGATAGGGAAGACGGTGCTGGAGCCATCGGCCTTGATGATGCCGGTGACACCCGACGTAGCCGAGGGGCCGCAGGCGGAAAGAGCCAGGGCCAGCAGTAAGGCTAAAATTAGAGTAACGGCAGCATCCCGAAGGTATACCACGGGGCGTTTCAGGCAGCCCCGCCCTAGGCTAAAGCCATGGGCTAAATACCAGAACAGACGTCTGGACAAAACCCCAAGTTCCAACCAGACACGCCCTAGGCTAAAGCCATGGGCTGAGAGGCCAAAGCCCACTAAAGGGGCTGATAACTTAATCACCCAATCACCATCTACCGCCCGAACTCCTTAGCCAGGCGCGCTGAGCTGAGATAGACCATAGTGGGCCGGCCGTGAGGGCAGGTGTAGGGGAGATCGGTTGCCTCCAATGCCAGAAGTAGCTCGCGCATCTCCTGGATGCTCAGGGACTGTCCGGCGCGCACCGCGCCGTGGCAGGCCAGCGACTGGCGCAACCTCTCCTCCCAGGCCGGCCCGCCGCCGGTTTCCTCCAGGGCGGTCAGTATCTCCTGGAACGCCTCCTTTAGCTTCGTGCCCCTCAGTAGGGAAGGCGCAGTCCGAAGCAGACAGGCGTTCTGGTCTAACTGTCCCACCTCGAAGCCCCACCTTTCAAGCACTTCACCCCAGGAAGCCAAGAGACCCACCTGAGCCGGCCGTACCTCCAACACCAGGGGGTCCAGAAGGCCCTGCTTGCTGACCTCATCGCCGCCGCCTTTAAGCTTTTCGTATAGCACCCGCTCGTGGGCCGTATGCTGGTCCACCAGATACATGCCGTCCGGCCCCTCAGCGATAACATAGGTGTCCCCCATCTGCCCGACCACCCTGAGGATAGGCAATTGTATCCGGAGCGGGCCCTGGTCTGCGGCCTCCAATTCCAGCGCCGGGGTTAGAACGGACCCGCCGACCAGCGTCTGGTTGAGGCCGCCAGGGACCGTTTGGGACATATAGCCGGAAACCGCTGGGAAGCCACCGCCAGGATGCGTTAAAAAGGGGCCTATCCCGGCAAAAGCCGTTTTTGCCGGGGCGAAATGGCCGATGGCCTCCCGAACCGCCCGGCGCACGAAGGCATACAGGTCCCCCTCCCGGTAAAACCGGACCTCCCTCTTGGCGGGGTGGATGTTGACGTCCACTTCGTCAGGGGGCAAATAGAGGTTTATCAGCGCCACAGGGAACCGGTCGCCGGGAAGCAGGTCCTGGTAAGCATCCTCCAGAGCCCGCAAGAGAGGGGCGCTCTGGACCCAGCGGCGGTTTATGAAGAAATTTATCATCTGGCGGCTCGCCCTGGACTCCGACGGGGGGCTGATAAGTCCCTGTACCGCCAGGGAGGCGTCCCTGGCATCCACCGGCACCAGGGCCTTGGCGAGCTGTGCGCCGTAGAGGCTAGCTACCGCCGAGGTTGTCTGGCCGTCGCCAGGCGTTTGCAGTGACTGCCGCCCGTCGTTGTAAAGGAGGAATTGCACCTCTGGATAGGCCAGGCAGTAACGGGCCACCACGTCGGTCACACGCCGGGCCTCGGTAGTCGCCGGACGCAGGAACTTGCGACGGGCCGGCAGGCCAGAGAAGAGGTCCCGGACTGTCACCGTAGTCCCGGGCGGACAGCCCCGCTCTCCCCTCTCCAACACCCGCCCCTCCTTGATCCGCACCATCATGCCCAACTCCCGGTCCGGCACGCGGGTGAGCATGGAGACCTCCGCCACGGCGGCGATGCTGGGGAGGGCTTCCCCCCGGAAGCCCAGGGTGCTTATCTTCGCCAGGTCCGCCAGGTCCGCCAGCTTGCTGGTGGCATGGCGGAGAAACGCCAGGCCAACCTCTTCCGGCGGGATGCCCTGTCCGTCGTCGGTGACCCGCATGAAGGGGATGCCCCCACCCCGCAGCTCGACCTCGACGCGACGCGCCCCCGCATCCAGTGAGTTCTCTACCAGTTCTTTGGATACGGAAGCGGGTCGCTCGATGACCTCGCCGGCGGCGATCTTTGCCACCAGGTCCTGAGGAAGCTGGATTATGGCCATGGCTAACTAAATATTACCATATGCGAAGGGGCAACGCCTGTATCCTGGTGCGCGTGTTGTTCTCGCGGGGGTCCTTAGACAAAAATATCTTTTAACCATGGGGCCTACCGAATTAATTCGGCGCTGGACGCAGGTAGCGCCAACTTCTAGCCCGCGGAAAAAAGACTTGGTGTAACACGGAGCGCAGGGCAGACACCAGGTCGGCCCCTACCGCGTAAACCTGCGCCGCACCATAGCTTGTAGGGGCGGACCTCGTGTCCGCCTCTGCCGCACAGGAATTCGTTTGGGCGAACCTCCTGTCTGCCCCTACCGCACAGGAATTCGTTTGGGCGGACCTCCTGTCTGCCCCTAGCCACTGGGCAGACACCAGGTCGGCCCCTACCACGTAAACCTGCGCCGCACCATAACTTGTAGGGGCGGACCTCGTGTCCGCCTCTGCCGCACAGGAATTCGTTTGGGCGAACCTCCTGTCTGCCCCTACCGCACAGGAATTCG
>JAUYDP010000310.1 GCA_030691805.1 Dehalococcoidia bacterium
GGGATATGCCAATAAAAGGTTTCCCGGCCTGCGGCTGGTCTTCTACGGTTACCGCTGTAAGGGCCTGACCCGGTCCAGTGAGGGCTGCGCGGACCTGCGGTAGCTGCCAGACGCTCATAGCCGCGACAACTACTAACGCGGCAACGAGTGGAATCGTCACCTTTTTTAAATTACCCATTGGTTTTACCTCCTTCTGGTCTGGTGGGAGCTATTTTCCCTAGCTCCTGCGAGAGTATTTTGTTGAGCATCTCCCTGGCTCGGAAGAGGTGCGTCTTCACTGTTCCAAGGGGAAGCCCGAGGGCTGAAGCGATGTCCGAGTAGGAAAGCTCCTGTTGGTGCCGGAGCAAGACCACCGCACGGTATTGGTCAGGAAGCGTCAGGATTGCCTCTTGTACGGTTACCCTGGTCTCCTCCCGTTCCAGGGCCTGTTCCGGCGTCAGCGCCCCATCCACGAATGGAGCCTCTTCGTCCAGGGGCACCTGAAATCTTCTTCGCCTCAGGTAGTTTATACATAGGTTTGTGGCTATCTTGTATATCCAGGGAGAGAACCGCTCTCCTTGCCTGAATCGCGCCAATGCGTTGTACGCCCTTATCAGGGCTTCTTGGGCCAGGTCTTGCGCCTCTTCCTGGTCTCCGGTAAGGCGGCATGCCAGGTTGTATAAACGACTCTGGTAGCGGCGAACCAACTCCTCATAAGCCTGAGGGTCCTGGAGTGCTCGCGCCACCCACAGTTCATCGGACTCCTCCAAGGGCGTTGGCTCTAACACCTCTCATTATTCCATACGCGCCGGTTAGTGGAAAGTTTCATCATCGCCTAACGCCGGATTTGATAAATAGCAGCGTAGAAACTTGGCGCAATAGTTGACTTTCATCTTTATCGGCCCCAAAATAGACACGGAGCCGCGGTTCAATAATTTTAGCTCGTTGACTTGGCAACGAGGGGGAGGATTTCTCGGTGGCAGAGGTTAGAGACCTGGCCATCATCATCCTGGCGGCAATATTCATCTTAATAGGCTTGGGGATTGGGATCATAGTTGTCTTGCTTATCAGTCTTGTCAAGCAACTGCGCAAGAAAGCGGGCCCCTTGCTAGATTCCGCGCTCGGAACTCTTAACAATATCGAGGGTACTTCCTCCCTGGTGTCGGAGACATTGGTGCGTCCCATAATCAGAGCAGCAAGCTTCGGAGCCGGCGTAAGGGCGGCCCTCGGCGCTCTGACCCGGATGACGAAGAAGAAAGGAGGCAGGTGAAATGGCCGATGAGAATAAGGGCGGTGGTGGATTCCTTTCTGGCTTTATAATCGGTGGTGTGATCGGTGTGGCCATCGGGCTTCTCCTGGCGCCCAGGAAAGGAGAGGAGACCTGGTCCCAGCTCGTGGAAAGCGGACAGAGCCTGCGGTCTAAAATGGAAGGCCTCACCTCGATAGCGCGGGGGAGTATGGATGAAGTGGCGGCGCTGGCCCACGAGGGCGCCAGTGAGGTGGCCTCTCGAGCACGAGAGAGCACGGAGGCGCTGGCCGCCAAGGCCATGAGCCGCATAGACGAGGCTATCGAAGAGGGCAAGCGGGCGGCCTCCGAATCGGTCGTAGAACTGGAAGGCAAGCTTCGCGAACATCGAGGCAAGACATCCCGTCCTAAGGCCGACTAGCCTATTTTCAATGTAACTACTCAGCCACAAAGTCACAAAGACACGAATTCACGCTCTGAAAGAGGCTTATATTCCATCACTTTCTTTGTGCCTTGGTGTCTTAGTGGCTGAGTAGTTACTACACCTCATATATAAATTCACTGGCGGAGAGGGTGGGATTCGAACCCACGAGACTCATCGTCTACGCGCTTTCCAGGCGCGCGCCCTCGGCCGCTAGGCGACCTCTCCATCTACGGTGTCCAGTCGTTTTTCTTGGCGGAGAGGGTGGGATTTGAACCCACGGTCGCGTTAGCGACACCGCTTTTCGAGAGCGGCACCATCGGCCACTCGGACACCTCTCCAGAAGGAAATGCTAATCTATTCCCAAAAGGCTGTCAAGAAACTTGACTCTACTGACTCGGTGGGGTATATTGTCGGCTATAATCGCTTTTCCACGACAAACAAGCCGATTGGGTACGACCCCACTTAACCGTGATCGCTTCCAGCGGGGCTGGAAAGCCCCGCCTATCCGGGTCCCTTGCCTTCGTGTTGTTGGATAGCAGGCCCTTTCCAGGGCCGGTCGGCGCCGCGGATCACGGTTTGATGCAGTGGTACCGCCGATTGGGGAAGGAGATAAATATGCCCAAGTGGATAGTCTTATGTGCGTTCTTGCTGATTACAGCTTTATTAGCTTTGAGCTGAACGGAGCGGTCATTTAAGTGAAGGAGATTTCAAAAGGAGGACCCAATGCCTAGATGGACTGTGCTCTTAGTTGTCCTGCTCCTGACGGCGGCCTGTACCCCAGGGGCCGCGCCAACTCCGACGCCTGCCAAGACGGCGGCGCCCCCCGCAGCAACGGCGACCAAGCCGGCGGCTGAACCCACCAAGCCCGCGCCTGCCGCTACGCCCACCGTAGGCGCGCAGCCGGCTGCCACTGCAACCCCGGTTCCCAAGCCGGCGGTGAAACCCCTGGAGCCGGCCGTGATGGTCAAGATTGGTGGGACCGGCTCCCTGACCGAGGCGTACCTGTACATAGCCGACGCCAAGGGCTATTTCGCCCAGGAGGGTCTCAAGGCGGAGTTTATCCGCTTTCGCACTGCTGCCGACATGGTAGCCCCCTTGGGTACCGGGGAGTTGAGTGCGGGTGGCGGGAGCCCGAGCCCGGGCCTTTTCAACGCCATCGCCCGGGGCATACCCCTCAAGATCGTGGCCGACCGGTCCACCTCTCTGCCAGGCAAGGCTAACCTGGCTATACTGGTCAGGAAAGACCTGATAGACGCCGGCACTATTAAGGAACTCCGAGATCTGAAAGGCAAGACCATCGCCATCAACGCCACGGGTAGCTCCACGGAGATCGCCCTGGAAAAGGCCCTGGAGAAAGGTGGCGTAAAACGGGACGAAGTAAACGTAGTAACTATGCCTTTCCCCGATATGCTGCCGGCCCTGGGTAACAAGGCCATAGACGTAGCCATAGATGTGGACCCTTACAACGCCCTGGCCCAGGCGCAAGGGCTCGCGGTCCGCTGGAAGGGGGAAGACGAGGTGTATCCTAACCACAACACCTCCGTGCTCCTCGTCGGCAAATTCGCCCAGGACAACCCCGAGGCTGCCAAGAGGCTTGTGACAGCCTACGTACGAGGCATCCGTGATTACGTCAACGCCTTTTACAAGAACATCGGGAAGGCTGAGATCATTTCGATTCTGACCAAGGCTACCGACATCACGGATCCCGCCCTTTTCGACAAGATGAACATAATCGGCGTGGACCCCGACGGGCGGGTCAATGTCCAAAGCATATCCGCTGACCATGATTGGTACTTCGCAAAGGGACTGATGCCACAGAAAGTGGATGTTACCAAGGTGGTAGACCACCAGTATGTAGAATATGCCGTGGAGAGATTAGGCAAATACCAACCTTAGGAGGTCCGCTTGAAAGACCTGCATCTGTTTCTTAGCCAGTATGAGGAGATGTTTCCCGATGAAGTCATCCATATTGAGAAGGAGGTCAGCGCCCGCCATCAGGTGACAGCCCTGGCCATACAACTAGAGAAGGAGAAGAGGTTCCCTGTACTGGTCTTCCATAACGTAGTTACTGAGCAGGGCAAGTCACCACATCCCCTGGTAACCTTCGTCATGTCCAGCCGCAAGCGCATGGCGGCGCTGATGGACACAAGCATCGAGCAGGTAGGACCGGCCTTCTGCCAGAGGATTCAGGCCGGGATAAAGCCGGTGATTGTGCCGAGGAACCGGGCGCCGGTCAAGGAGGTAGTGGAGACTGGGGACGCCATAAATTTGCTGGCATATCCCTCCCTGGTGCACCATGAGATGGACCCCGGCACGTACATCACGGCAGGATTCCTCACCTGCTTTGACCCGGATACCGGCGTGGTCAACTCGGCTATTCACCGTGGCTGGATTAAAGACAAGGACGAAATCCGGGTCTACATATCGCCGCCTACCCACAACTTCCACATCTTCTCCAAGTACGAGGCCCGGGGTGAGGACATGAAGGTGGCCTACTGGATAGGACACCATCCTCTGGCCGTCCTGGGTTGTGAAGCCCACGTATCCGCCACTGCCAGCCATTATGAGGCTGCCGGAGGCGCATTGGGGGAGCCTCTGAGGCTGGTGCCGTCCGAGACCTTAGGGGACGATTTCCTGGTGCCGGCCGATGCGGAAGTGGTCATCGAAGGCGTGATACCATGTGGACAGAGGAGGCCGGAGGGTCCCTTTGGGGAGTACACCCGGTATTCTGGTCCCCAGCGGTGGCATCCGTTTATTAAGGTAACGGCCGTTACCCGGCGAAATGAGTGTTACTGGCAGGATATCCAGGTGGGCCATACCCATTGGGTCGGTAGCCTCCAATTAGAGGGCGGCGCCTTCGATAACATAAAGAGATCGGTGCCCGGCCTGATGGCTATATATGCTCCCATGTCGGGGGCCGGGCAGTTTCATCTGTACCTGAAGATTAAGAAGACCGTGGAAGGACAGGGCCGGACGGCCCTGCTGGCGGCCCTGAACACCCACCTCCTGGTGAAGCATGCCTTCGTCTTCGACGAGGATGTGGACATCTTCGATGAGAAGGAAGTGCTCCTCGCCCTGGCCACCCGTT
>JAUYDP010000312.1 GCA_030691805.1 Dehalococcoidia bacterium
CATTCTAGAGCATGTCGCCGAATCTCAAGGCGTTTACCTGCGGTCGGCCCTGGGCAAGGGTGGACGGCCTCTCCGAGGCCCTCCGGGCTGTCCGGCAAGGCCCAGAGGAACTACCTGCCGCCTTGACCCGTTTGTGGCAGGTCACCTGCAAACGCCTGGAGGCCATGACAGAGGCGGAACGCCAGCAGACGGTCAGGCCAGCCAGGTGACCTCGACGGGACACCGCCGGGTAGGCAGCCCTCAAGCCCAAGGCCGGGTGAGTTTAGTGGCTGATACAAACATGCGACATCTCAACCTCAAAGGTAGACTAATCCCCCTGGCCATAGTTATTCTGCTAGTTCTCTCTTTATCGTTCCTGGTTAGCCCACCTGCCGTCTTTGCGTGCTCCTGTGTTCCGCCCGGCACCCCACAAGAGCATTTTGAAAAATCTGGTGCTGTCTTTTCTGGAATAGCGATAAGAGTAGACCCCAGGGTGTATGGATATGAAGTGAGGTTCGACGTCGAGAGAATCTGGAAGGGAGCCGCCGAAAGAACTGTCACTCTTTCCACCGGTTTTGGATCAGGCGATTGCGGCTACCCCTTCAGAGAAGGTGAAAAGTATTTTGTGTATGCCAACTATGGCTACGGGTATACTTATGGAGATACTTCTTTGACTACAAACATCTGTCAAAGAACCCGTTTACTCTACGATGCGGCCAGTGACCTGGCCGCTTTGGGAGAGGGCAGGTCACCAACGCCTCTACCCGATATGAGTAACCAAGCAACACAGGCGATTCCCACGCCCGTGCTGACGCTCGCAGGCGCTTTGATAGTGGTTGTTTTTGGGAGAATAATTTATAAGCTGTTAATTAAAAGGTCATCCTAGCGTTGGGGCAGCCCCCCAGGCACGGGCTCCGCGCTATAGTCGTAAAAACTAGTGCTTGCTTGCATAAATCAGAGTGCTAATCGAGATTCTTCGCTGCGCTCAGAATGACATTTCCCAACGCTCAGGGTTGCATTTCCCAACGCTCCGGTTACATTTCCCACCGTGTCACCCTGAGCGTAGCGAAGGGTCTGAACGCGCTTTCAAAAGGACGTGAACTTTTGCAATTAAGCGCTAGGGGTTCATAAGGCGCCGCAGCTTCAGCGCCAGTTGTATCCGGAAACAGGCCTCGGCATCACTTAACGAGATGCCCGCCACCTCCTGAATCCGTCGCAGGCGATAGGAAAGGCTATTGCGGTGGAGGTGGAGTGCCTCGGCAGTCTCGCCCAGATTTCCAAGGAGCGAGAAATATACCTCCATAGTATGCGCTAGCTCTGCGTTATTGTGGCGGTCATACTCCAGGAGCCGGCCCAGCGTCTCCTCCAGAAAAGCCCCGGCCTCCGGAGTGCCCCAGAGTGGGGAGAGGACAGGGTATATCCCCAGGCTGCCAAAGTAATGGGTACGTCCTCCGGGGGCCATGTCCTTGCCCAGGGCCAAGGCCCTTCTGGCCTCCTGATAAGAGCGTTGCAGGCCCCTAATCCCCGGGTAGCATCTGCCTATCCCGGCAATTACCACGAAGTCCTCCAGTTTCTTCGCCATCTTCAGCCTGAGCGTCTCGACCTTTGCGGTGGGGTTCTCTTCCTCCAGTCCTCCTGCAAGAGGCAGAAGCACCACGGCATCGCCTTCTCGGCATAGGGTGGGCGTCCCGGGAGGAACGGCCTCCAGTATCCTCCGGAGCGTAGAAGCGCCGGAGTCCCTGGACTCATGCTTCGGCTTCTGGCCCGGCTCCACCCCGAACACCACCACCACGCTTGCCCCGCTGATATCATAGCCAAGATGGGAGGCCCGGGTGGACATTTCTTCCTCATCACTAAGCTCCCCCTCTAAAAGCTCCTCTAAGAAACCGCCCTTAAGCCGGCTCTCCGCCTCCACCACGGCCCGCTCCTTGGCCATCTCCCCTGCAAATACACTGGTAGCCTGGCCCAACGCCAGACGCTCCATAGGGCCCAATTGTCCCACCTTTCCAATTAGCAGGAGATACCCAGCGGCCTGTCCCCTCAGGGCTAAAGCGCATCCGATAGCCTGCCAATCCGCCAGCAAGAGAGGCAGGTCCACGACCAGAGGCTCAGTCCCCTCACCGACGGGAGACGCGCCCTGGAAGCCTTTTGCCCAGGTCTTATCCAGCGCCGCCGACAGGCTTTCCGCGGTTAGCTTCATCACGGGCGGCGAGGCTATGTCGCGGACCCTACCCCACTGGTCCAACAGGGCAGCAGCTCTGGCGGTCCCCTGGGACAACTCCAGTAACAAGCCTGGCATCCCCTTCCCTTGGATAGACGATTGCATCAGGCGCCGGTGCACCTCGGCGCTGCGTTGGTAGAGGATTGTCCTCTGACGGCTGATATGCCGCCCTATGGACCCTTCTAGCTCGTAAATATTGGTCTCATCGGGAAGCTGGAAGAGTGGTATTCCAATTAGCTCGGCGCGCCGGATGGCGTTTTCGGGTATCTGGCCCATTACGGCCACAGCAGCAGCTCCCCGCTGGGCCAGGCCATCCAATGCCTGGGCCAGGCCCAAAGGAGGGTCAATGATCTCCAGCCAGTCCGCAGCCAGCAGGGCCATCTCACCCAGCCCCAGGTTGGGAAATGCCGGGGGTCTAACCCGCAGGGTAGAGGCCCACGTTACCTCCCGGCCCAGGCCCCGCTCACCGGCCAGCAACCTGGTCCCTGGGGGCAGGACCTGCTGCCATAAATCACCCGCAGACGCGGAAAGCATCTCCACCACACCGCCTCTTTTTCGCAAACCCACAGGACTCGTGATCGAGATAGGCTGCGGGACCCCGGACCTCTTTTACCACCCTAGCGCCCATTCCAGGAGTTTCAAGATTGGCAACCACTCAGCCACAAAGTCACAAAGACACGAAGGAAATCAGACAACAAATCGTTTGATCCCCTTTTTTATCACCGGCACATTGAAATTAATCAGAAAGCCAAGTCGTTTACCCGTCAGTTTCAGATGACTGAGGAGTTGAGCCTCCCAAACAGGATTTACATGATCAACTGCTTCGAGTTCACAGATAACAAGGTCGCTAACCAACACGTCAAGTCGCAATCCTTCGTCAAAGATAATTCCATCATACGTTATGGGAAGATCGACTTGACGCTGCGGGTGAAATCCACTTTTAGAAAGTTCGTGGCAAAAGCATACCTCATAGATCTTTTCCAGCAATCCTGGGCCTAAATTCTTATGAACGATGTATGCTGCTTCGACAAT
>JAUYDP010000335.1 GCA_030691805.1 Dehalococcoidia bacterium
CGGATATGAGCCGGATGGTTCGGAAACAGATCTATATCAAGCCCGGACAGGAGGAGACCCTGAAGCGGCGGGCGAAAGAGTTGGGGATCACGGAGGCGGAGCTCGTCCGGCGGGCTATAGACCAGATCAGCCGTAGCTACGCCTCTGTGCCCCCCAACCTGCAGGCATGGGAAGAAGAGAAGGAATTCATTCGAAAGCACCGGAGCATGGACGTTCCTCAGACTGGTCGAACATGGACCCGCGACGAGCTTTATGAAGAACGGCTTGAACGCTATTCTCGTTGATACAAACATACTGGTCTATGTCTACGACCCGCGGGATCGAGCAAAGCAGGACAGGGCGATCTTTGTACTGGACCAGTTGTTTGATGCCGAGCGGGCCGTCCTAAGTGTGCAGTGCCTAACGGAGTTTTTCATTTCTTAAACCCCTTCGTTCCTGAGTTCGACCTGCGCGTCTTGGGCCTCAGCTCGTAAGCTAATGCCCGCTGACCCCGTACCGGACTCCCAGGTCCTGGATACCCTCAAGTCAACCTTTGGTTTCACCTCTTTCCGACCCCTACAGGCCGATATCATTCGGTCTGTGCTTGGAGGACAGGACGTTTTCGTCCTGATGCCCACCGGCGGAGGAAAGTCCCTGTGCTACCAACTGCCGGCCTTGCTGTTGGATGGCATGACGGTGGTTGTCTCGCCCCTTATTGCCTTGATGAAGGACCAGGTAGATGCGCTCCAAGCCCTTGGCGTCAAGGCCACCTTCATCAACAGCTCTCTCGATCCCGCGGAGACCAATAGGCGACTGGCTGCCGTAGCTCGCAGAGCCGTCAAGCTGCTCTACGTTGCGCCCGAGAGGCTGGTTACCGCCAGTTTCTTGCAACTGCTATCATCGGTAAGAGTGGCGTTCTTCGCCATAGACGAGGCCCATTGCATCTCCGAATGGGGCCATGACTTCCGGCCGGAATACCGCCTTCTTAACCGTCTCAGGGAGGCGTTTCCTGATGCTTCCTTCGGCGCCTTTACCGCCACAGCGACCAGGCGGGTTCAGGCGGACATAAAAGCCCAATTGAGCTTACAGAAGGCGGCCAGCTTTTTGGGAAGCTATAATCGCGCCAACCTTTTCTACGAGGTCAGGCCGAAAAGCAGCGCTTACCGGCAACTGGTCGGGTATCTAAACGGACGAAGGCAGGCCTCCGGGATAATCTACTGTCAGGCAAGGGCTGAAACAGAGCGCCTGTCGGAAAGGCTAAGATCTGACGGGTTTAATGCCGCCGCCTATCACGCGGGCCTGGAGAACGACGAGCGCAGGCAGAGGCAAGAAGCGTTCAAAAAGGATAACGTACGGATCATGGTCGCCACCATCGCCTTTGGGCTGGGGATAGACAAGCCCGATGTCAGGTTCGTAGTCCACTACGACCTGCCAAAATCCCTGGAAGGATATTATCAGGAGGGCGGACGGGCCGGCCGGGACGGCGACCCCAGCGATTGCATCCTGTTTTATAGCTATGGTGACCTGATAAAATACCGGCGATTCATAGATGAAAAACCTTCGGAGAAGGAGAGGGAGATTGCCCACCAGCAGTTGCGCCAGATGGCCGATTGGGCCAGAAGCACCGAATGCCGCCGCCGCTCTCTGCTGGCCTACTTCGATGAGACCTTAGAGGGCCATCCCCATCCTTGCTGTGATAACTGCCGGATGCCATCAAAGGAGTTGGACTATACAGAACCTGCCAAGATGTTGCTATCATGCGCCAAACGGACCGGAGAGCAGTTCGGAACAGGGCACCTCATTGATGTCCTGCGAGGATCCCGTTCGCAACGGGTTCTCAGCCTGGGTCATGACAGGCTAACCGTTTACGGGATTGGCCGGGGCCGTTCCAGGACCGAATGGGAGTTCATCGTAAGGGAACTGCTGCGGCGTGGCTATGCCCGCCAGAGAGAAGAGGAATTCAACGCGTTAAAGGTCACTGAAATGGGAGGGGCTGTCCTTTTCAAGGGCCAGCAGGTGCTGCTAGCTGCGCCTTCAGAGGATGAGGCACTGCCAACCGGACCAGCGGCGCTGCGCCTTGACTTGTTTGAAGAACTTCGCGCCATCCGGAAGAACCTGGCAGATGATCTCAGTCTCCCACCTTACGTGATCTTTCACGACAAAACCCTGAGGCAAATGGCAGAGACCCTTCCGACAAGCCGAGCACAACTACTGCGGATTGAAGGTGTCGGCCAACAGAAGGCAATGTCGTATGGAAACCTCTTTTTGGACGCCATCGTTGAGTACGTCAGGAGAACCGGCGCAGAGCCGACTCCCATGTTCAAGCCAGTTGGGGCGCCCAGCCGGCGCGTTGGCTTGACCCCCACTATGCGCCAGACCCTTGACCGGTTCAACGAGGGGCAGACGCCGGCGGAAATCGCCGCCGGCCGGGGGTTGGCTCTATCCACTATCGAGGGACACCTGGCCGAAGCCCTGGAGGAGGGAGAACCGCTGGCTATTGAGCGGCTGGTCTCCGAAGACAAAGTCCGGACTATTGGATTGGCGATAGCGGAGGTCGGCGCCGACGCCCTGAAACCCATAATAGAACATCTCGGCGAGGGCTACACCTACGGTGAGGTCAGGATCGTCCGCGCCTTTCTGAATCAGGGCCAGGCCCGCCCCGACCAGACCCAAGTTTACGCAAAATCACCTGCCTGAGAAATATTGAGGTTGACCCTTTAG
>JAUYDP010000357.1 GCA_030691805.1 Dehalococcoidia bacterium
CAGGGGGGATTGGCCTTGACGTCCTCCACCATCTCCATTTTGGTGGTAATGGGTATCTTGATCAGGTCATCCAGGGACTTTATATCAGAGGGCCGGAGCTTGGCCTTCTTGAATTTGGCCCGGTAGAAAGGGCTATATTCGTAGAGATATCTCACGGAGACCAAGAGCTTGTCCTCCTGAATCTCTTTTATCTTATCCCGAGAGCAGGTCTCCAACTCTGGCGCCCAGAACTGGTCATTAGCTGGAGCATCAGGATGAAGCTTGTATTTGTTGACCACATCCAGCCATTGTTGTCGCAGGTCTGCCATATAGCCTCCTTTTGGTGTAGTAGCAAGGTATGCAGGTGCTCTATTCTATCATGAAAGCCGGGAAAAGTTTAAGCAGGCGCGGTACCAGGCGCAATTCCAGAGTGATACAATATTCGAGACTTTAAGCTTAAGGAGGCTAACAGGTGGCACGTTGGACCATTGACCCGCCAAAGACGGCTCTCATCATCATTGACATGAGCAACGACTTCCTCAAGCCCGGCGCGCCCATGGAGCTACCCGGAGGACGAGCCATGATTCCCCATCTCAACAGGCTGGCGCAGGCCTGCCGGGCCAGGAGCATTCCAGTCATCTACACGACCCATGCCCACCGGCCGGACGGCTCCGATATGGGGCGAATGGGCGATCTGTTTCGCAATGTCCGGGAAGGACGGATGCTCAGCGCCGGGACCGAGGGTGTCGAGATTTATCCGGATATCCAGCCTCTCCCTGGTGACCATCTCATTGAGAAACGCCGCTATAGTGCATTCCAGAACACCGACCTGGAGTTGATACTGCGCAATAAAGGGATAGATACCGTAATAATAGGCGGTGTCGCTACTAACATCTGCTGCGAGTCCACGGCCCGTGAGGCATTCTTCAAGGACTTCAAGGTTGTCTTCCTGAGCGATGGCAACGCTACCTTTGACCTGCCGGACAGAGGATGGGGCAGGATACCTAAGGAGGAAGTCCAGCGGTATGTGCTGACTACCCTGGCATGGGGCTTTGGCCGCGTGGCCTCTATAAGCGAGGTGCTAGAGGAGCTGGAGGCTACTTCTTAACAACCCCAGGGCCGCTCTCCTGACAGGTCACGTGAGCGCGGAGCCATTCGGTGAAAAGGGCCCTCGCTTCCGCCTCGCTTTCCGTGCGGGTTGCCACCGCTTCTAACTGTTGGGCCATCTCCAGGGGATCTCCCGTGAAAAGGCAACCATTGGCGCGGAGGAATACGTCGGCAGCAATAAACGCTGTTCGCTTGTTGCCCTCAACGAATGCCTGGGCTTGAGAGATGCCCATTGCGAGAAGGGCGCACTGCTCAACCAGATCGGCGTCAGCGTAGTGTGCAGCCATCTGCGGGCGCACCACTGCCGATTCCAGGAGCAATCGATCCCTGAGCGGCGATGGCGCCTCTCCAGTTTTCTCCATAATGAATACGTGAAGGCCCTCTACGTCGAGTGCGGTTAGATAAACCGTTTCAGGCATTGCCTAGCGGCCGGCAAGGTAGCGGTAGCCTTCTTTGTTCCGCTCCCAACTCTCCTCAGCCAGCGGGGGAAGACCAGGACGAAGTACAGGGCGAAGCTCAGCCTTTCGGATGTCCACAGTCACCAGGTCGCCCTCGTGCAACTCAAGCGCTTCGGCTTCCTCTCGGGGCACTGTTATGACCAAACTGTTTCCAACCTTGCGAATTTTGCCGACGACCATCAGTTACCTCCAAGCAATCCGAGGACGTATATACCGCATCAATTAGTATATACGACATGTCCTGGCACTGCAAGTATCTAGCTTGACCAGCCCGCCATGCTCGGTTCATGATAATGACTATCATTTCCCATGGATAAGATGTCCAGCTTGGTCTTGCCAGATACCACCCACACATCACCCTGCCCCGTCCCGTCATGACGGCGATGGTACTCGAAGAGGGTGGGCTGGTCGGGCCGCAGGAGTCCGGAGTTGTCTATGCGCTGGTCGGTGCCGGTCAACAGGCTGGCGTGGCCAGCGTCCGTGGAGGTAAGACCCCTATTATAGCGACCTGTAACTTTGGGCGCCTCACCCTTTGCCCTCTTTCGGTTACTTTTTTGCCTCAGCCAGCATTTGTTTAACCTGGAGGAAGTTGTTGTCGTTAGCGCCTACCAGCTTTTCCAGGTGTTCCGAGGCTGTCCCCAAAACCTCAAGATAGCGGTCTTGGAACTCGGCCTGTACCTGTGGTGGAAGAGCATTATACATACGCTGGATGTTACCAAGCCAGTTTTGGAGATACCGGGGAGCGGCCTCCGGTTGCTCGTAGAGGTATCCTTCCAGGCTTCCGAGCTTGGCCGCCAGGTCGAAGACGTCCCTATAGATACCCATACTCCCCCTTATCCAAGTGATGGCTTCATCCTAGCATAACGGCGAACCTGGGTGCAAATAGACCCTGCTACAACCCCTTCAAAGCCGGTTCGAAGATAGGGGAGACTCCCTGATTAAGAAGCTCCTAGGGACCAGGAGCAACAGGCAGGTGGCAGGCGGGAGGGTGGTTGGCAGCCCACTGTTTAAGCCAGTCCAACTGGCTTGGGACCAAATCGATTCCGTCTCTATATACCTTCGATTCTTTAATGGCTTCGTTCATGGACCAGCCATCTACGGCGTACCTTACCAGGGCGGCCATGGTCCCCGTGCGTCCAACCCCTACCTTACAGTGGATCAGGACAGGCCAGTTTTGAGAATCGGTTACGAAGTCAAGAAAACGCTCGGCCTGCGCATCTGTCGGAATTGTTTCGTCCTCGATGTTGAGCCACAGGTAGTTCTCGAAGCCCAGGCCGAGGACACGATCCCGATTGTCGCCGCTCTCTTTTCTGAAGCTGACGATGCTCTTAATCCCCTGGCGCAATAACTGACGCATTTCCTCGTCTGTGGGCTGTGCAGACCGGTAGAGTATCCCTTCCTCGATAACCCCGAATTTGGAGATTGAAGCGCCATTAACCGGTCCTGAAAAGGGACCGGAAGACCAGAGCGCCACTTGGGTAGCATGAGAGCCGGCGGGTGCACCCCCTAATCTTTTAACCGCGGCGCCTTCTGGCTCGTATGGGTCGGGGAGAAGGGTGCGCAAACCTATGCTCTGGGTGGAGAGGACGTCCAGCGCCGATTTCTGGTTAAAAGTGTTAGTAGATGCCTGTTGATGCTCAAGGCCTGTCAGAGGGCGAACTAAGAAGAATATCGCCGCTATGGCTATCGCTAACGATAGATATCTTACTGTCTTCATGTCAAGCCTCCCCCAGCCTTTCATGTAAACTCGAGCAGATATTGTTATTCTCATTATAAGCACAAAGACCTCGAAAATGCAAATTCAACGGGTGGACGCCTGGGCGGCAAAGTTTAGCGAAAGCAGAGGGAACCGCGATGTCTCCCGAATTAATTCGGCGCTACCGTGGGCCCAACGCCGATTTCATTAGGCTGTCCGAGCCGCCTGCGGAAATCTGACGCCCACCCGAGTGGATGAGGGTGCATCCTCCTATCCCGCGTGCCGGCGGGCCCCGGCGTCCTTATAGGCCTGCGGCGCAGTTGGGATACTCTCCCCAGGCGGCTTCTAGAGGAATCCATGGCCTCGGGGCCTACCAAGGGGCAGACGGTAGACCTGGAGACCCTCTTAACGGATATGTACGACTCCTGCGGTTGGGATGTGGAGACGGGCATCCCTAGCCAAGAGAAGCTGGCCGCTTTGGGTTTGAACGATATCGCCAGGGATATGAAAACGGTCAAAGTCTAGTAGCCTATGGTCTTCGTGAGGCTCTATTCCACCTTGACCAAGTACCTGAAGGGCACCAAGGTAGGGGAAGCTGTACCAGTGGAAGTGGAGGCTGACGCCAACGTAAGGGACCTCATTGCCAAGCTCGGGATTGCCGAGGGGGAGGTCTACTTAGTCTCGGTGAATAGCCAGGTAGAGGCGCATGACTACATCCTCCGCGACGGGGATGAGGTAAGCCTCTTCGGGCCTATAGCGGGTGGGGCAGCAAGCTACCCAGCCCCACCCGCGAAGGCCGGCACCAGCAGAAGGGTGTCTCCGTCCCTGAGCTTCGTCTCTAACCCCTCGGCTAGCTCCAACAGGCGACCATTGTAGATCACGGTGACTTGTCCGGTAAGGCGGCGGGCGGCCGGGTCAAAGGCTACATCGCCAAACGCCTGGTACCTTGAGGCGAGCCTGACGAAGAGATCCTCAACCGTATCCCCTTCTTCGACCTCTTCCCGCAGCACGAGGCGCCCGCTACTACTGCTGCCAAAGGCCCTGGTGGCCCAAGGCAGTATCTCTAACTTTACCCGGCCCAAGGCACCTCCCAGTTGTCTTGTTATAGTGCTTTGTAGTGCTTGATTGTGCTTTGTGGTGCTTGATTGTCGGTGCCACACGCACGTATTTGCTCAGAACCCATTGCGATTCGCCGCAATGAAGCATAACCAGGCACTACCAAGCACTATCAAGCACAACTAAGCACCAGGGACTTCTGCGTCCGGACGACGTACTATCCCTTCTGGCCCGCCTCCATGGCCTGGAGGTCGGCCAGAGGCCCATCCAGTCCCAAGCCTTTGAGGGTGTCTGGCAGTGGATACCCCGTGCTGCGGTCCCAGCCCATCAGCCTGTAGTACTCGTCTAGCAGAGCCTGCCAGGCCGGCATAATGCTCTTGCCCTTGATCGGCCCGTCCACCGGCGCCGAGCCATAGCGGATTGAGGGCTCTTCGACCTCTGGGCCGATGCCGTGCCGGAGGTTGAATACCCGCAGCAGATTGGCGATCCGTTGCCCCACCTGCCAGGCCTCCTCCTCGGTGAAGTCCCAGCCGGTGGCGGCGTTCAGGATCTCGACTAGATGGTCCACCTTGTTATCGGTCATGGTCATGGTTGGGAACATGCAGGTCACCAGGGAATCCACGAACTGCCGGCTCTTCCCCCCGGCCACAACCGCCGCTACGGCTTCCGGGTTGAAGGGATCGGCTACGGGCAGGGGCCCGGTCTCGATGGTGCCGGTACCGGAGGTAGCAGTATCCAGTATCTCCGTCCAGCGAGCCCGGTGGTCGTGGCCTCGGGGGGCGTGGCCCTTCTTTATGTACGCACCTATTTCCAGGGCCTTACCCCCGATGCTCTCGGCAGCCCGCTTTACCCCCTCAGCAAGTATGCTCCCGATCCCTTCCCGCCGGGCTACCTTGTGGAGGAGAGCCCTGGCTGCCTCCACGTTCCCCCAGTTCATCTCGAGGCCATCCGTGTCCTTCTTGGTCAGTACGCCGCTCTCGTAGCATTCCATAGTGAAGCCCAAGAGCCAGCCGGTCTCGTTCCCATCCATGCCAAGGCGGTCTGTGACGTCGTTGAGCATGAAGGCGGCCCCCAGGTCGCTCTGGCCGATCATGGAGCTAAAGGCGGCCCAGCACTCATACTCTGGCTCTTCGCCTACGTAGCCAGCGTAAGGCCCTTCGTTGATCTTCATTATATGGCAGTGGCGCATGGGACAGGCCCAACAGGGGTTCCACTTCATCTCACACTTACTGCCATATTGCTCCCGAGAGAACTTCTCCGCATCAGGGAAGATGTTAGTGGCCATGTTCTTGACCGGCAGCACCCCTGTCAGGGCGTAGCGGGGGTAGAGGAAGGAGTTGCCCCACTTATAGATCATCCCGTACGTATCGTGCCGCTTCACATCCCCTATCAGCTTCTTGGTAAGAACGGAGAACCGCTCCTTGTCGCTGATTGGCACGCTGGCCCGCCCTCTGGCAACTGCGACGGCTTTAAGTCGCTTGGATCCCATGACGGCCCCGACTCCGTTATGGGCCGCAACGTGGCCCTCGTCCCCAACGATGGCAGCGAACTTTATTCGGTTCTCCCCCGCGGGGCCGATACCGACGACGCTTAACTCCCGCTTCTCCTTGCCCAACTCCGCCTTGATGGCTTCCTCGTTCTGCCAGGTATCCTTTCCCATCAGATGAGCCGCATCCCTCAGCTCAGCGCCGCCAGGGTAGATGTGGAGATACACCCACTTCCTCGCCTGTCCCTGAAAGATGACCGCATCGAAGCCGCAGAACTTCAGATAGGCTCCAAAGTAGCCGTTGGCCTGGGTCGAGGCCCCACCATCCGTCAGGGGACCTTTGGTTACGACAGAATAGGCCCCTGCCCCGGCCATCCTGGTGCCACCCAGAGGGCCGGAGGCCAGGATCAAACGGTTATCCGGATGGTCCCAGCCAACCCCCGGGGCCACTTCGTTGTAGAGGTAGTAGGATCCCAGGCCAGTGCCGCCCAGATACTTCCTGAGGGTCGTTTCCTCCGGTGTCTCCTCCGTTATCCGTTTGCTGCTAAGGTCTACCCGCAGTACCTTGCCGGTGAAACCCATCACGCCGCCTGACATAGCTCACTCCTTTCCTGTAACC
>JAUYDP010000413.1 GCA_030691805.1 Dehalococcoidia bacterium
AGACCCATCGTCTCCCTGAGGCGATCGGCGTTTTCCGGGTGGGCCCCGGTATCGTGCTCCAGATAGGCGGGGTGATAGATAAGGGCGGTCTTCATGGTTTTTCTACTTGGTCAGATATGGTGGAAGATATTCTTGATTTGGCAAAGCAGGCCGAGGGCGACCCACCGGGTCGCCCTGGATGCTGGTGGGCATCACACGTTCCGAGTCCGGATGGGATGCGGGTAAGACCACCTTTCCAGGTAGCTGATAGAGATGATAAAGGAACCTTAAGGAGTTTCGGCCCCCCGCAGGTAGGCATCAGGGTTGGTTAACTGGGAGAGCATCCCCCGCACCCGTTTGAGGGAACCGCTGGGAATATCTCCCCGGCGTATACGGTTCTTCAACTCCGACAGGCTCATGCTGGTATTGGCGTAAAGGCGCGCCATGTTCACGTAGAATTCACGCAGGGGCAGCTTGGTTGGCAACACAGAGTGGAAGAAGTCGAAATGGTCATACTTATGAGTTAGCAACTCGTCATACCGTTGCTCGAAGAAATCCGTACCCGGCAGGGGGGTCAGGACGGTGAACTGGGGGAAGCTGATTTTAAGAAAACGCACGTAGTCTATCAGGGCCGTGAAGTCCTCCTGGCCCCAGGCCGGGTCAACGATGAAGGCCCCCCAGATGTCTACGCCGAAACGGTGCATGATCTCCACCGCCTTTTCGTTAAGGGCGATAGAGCTCTTCTTATTGAGGGCAGCCAGCTCTTCTTCCCGGAACTTCTCGAAGCCCACCAGAATAGTGGACAGGCCAATCTCTGCCCAATGCTCGATAACCCTGGGGTGCCTGGCAATGCTGTCCGTTCTGGCCTGCATCCAGTACTGCTTCTTGATACCGGCTTCCTTAATAAGGCTGTAGATGCGCTCGGCGCGGCGGATATCCTGAAGGAAGTTATCGTCTACGAAGCAAATATAGTCGCCGGGAAGCTCCGCCAACTCCGCCACGACCCGCTCGGGCGACTTGGTGCGGCACTTGCCCTGGTAGAACTTCCACACCGAGCAGAAATAGCAGCGGTATGGACAGCCACGGGCGGTCTCCAGGGTATAGGTGGACTCCCAGAACCGGAAGTAGTATTGAGACCGGTACTTAGCAGTCAGGTCCCGCCTGGGGACTGGGGTTAAGTCCAGGTCTTTAACGGGAGGGCGCGGCCCGGAAAACACCTGCCGCCCTTCCTCCCTATAGAAAAGACCGGGCACCCGGCGCGCGTCGGCGCCGGCTTCGAGGGCCTCCACCAATTCCGGGAAGGTAAACTCACCCTCGCCGACCACAATGTAGTCAACCTCCGGCATATTGAAATCTTCAGGACGGAGAGAAGCATGGTGCCCTCCCGCCACCACGCGACATGAAGGCAACTTCGATCGGGTCTGGCGGCAGACCTCCTGGGCCTGCGGAACGTGAGCCGTGAAACCGGTTACGCCCAATATATCTGGCTGGAACTCCTCCAGGGCTTTATCCAGGTTAGGCTCCAGCCTCATATCCAGTATACGCACATCGTGCTGGGGCACTGAAGCCGCCACCAGCTCCAATGGCAAAGGCTCAGGCAATGTCAGGTTGTTAAATCCGACGTTCTGAGGACTGGAATCAGGTTGAATAAGGAGTATTTTCATTTTACACCACCCTGGCCGTCTCCCCGGGATGCGCCGGCCTGGCTGAGGGACCGTTTGCCTACCTCCGCCGGGACACCCCATTTAAGCACTAGCCCGGCCCAGGTAAATCCTGTGCCGAAGCTAACTAACACTAAATTATCGCCGTCCTTCACCCTCCCATCCCGAATAGCCTCACAGAGGGCCACAGGAATCGAGGCTGATACCGTGTTTCCGTATCGGTCTATGTTAATAACCACCCGGTCCTCGGGTATCTTCAAAAACCGGGTCATAGAGCTGATGATCCGGTAGTTGGCCTGGTGAGGAATGATAAGGTCAATATCCGACAGCGAAAGACCCGCCATCTTTATAGCCTCCCGCGCCGTATTGACCATCGAGCCTACCGCGAACTTGAACACCTCCGGCCCGTCCATATACATCTGCGGCCGGTTGTTTTCCGGCCAATCCCCCGGCCGGGCACAGAGGTTCCTTAAGTAGAGGAACTTACCGCCGGAACCGTCGGCCCCCAGAAGAAAGCTGCGCAGGCCAAATGGCTCCTGGCAGGCCTGGAGCACCAGCGCCCCGGCGCCATCACCGAAAAGAACACAGGTGCCGCGGTCTTCCCAATTTAGCGTGCGGGTGAATGCCTCGGCGCCGATTACCACGGCGTTCCGGTAAGCGCCGGTCTTGATGAATTGGGTAGCCGTGGACAGGGCATAGAGGAACCCACTGCATCCAGCCCCCAGGTCAAAGGCGGCGGCCCTTTTGGCTCCCAGAGTATCCTGCACCTGACAGCCACAGGAAGGATAGTAATTGTCTGGCGAGACTGTTGCCACTATTATCAGGTCAATATCCTTAGCCTCCAACCCCGCCCGGTCCAGCGCCTGTCTGGCGGCCTCGGTGGCCATGGTTGAGGCTGTCTCATGATCAGCTACCACTCGCCTTTCCCGTATGCCCGTTCGCTCTATTATCCAGGAATCGCTGGTGTCAACCAACTTCTCGAGCTCTTGGTTGGTCAGGACTCGCTCAGGTACATACATTCCCCAACCAGTCACACAAGCGTGGTTGTTCAAGCTTAACTCCTTTCTCCAAAGTGGGCTACGGGTTCGGACACTTTAATTATAACAAATATCCGGCAGCCCATCAAAGCGCCTCTCTACCAGCCCACTCAATTCCCGTAGTCGAGGTCGTCCCCAATGCTGTCCGATAAAAAATTCCGTGCGAGGCATAGGGAGCGAAAATGTAGTGCGGGGGCTTGTCCCCC
>JAUYDP010000448.1 GCA_030691805.1 Dehalococcoidia bacterium
GAATTCCTGAAGATGGCCGGAATTGCGGGCATAGGTTTAGTGGGCGCGGCTTGCGCACCAGCGGCGGCGCCCACTTCGACTCCTACTAAAGCGCCCGAGGCCGCCACAGCGAAGCCGGCGGCTGCCGCCAGTCCGGCTGCCGTGAAACCGGAAGTGGTACGGGCCCAACTGTATGAGGCGGCCAAGAAAGAAGGCCAACTGGTGCTATACCAAACGGGCACCACCAAAGAGGTCGAAGAGTACCGTAAGGTTTTCTACAAGACCTATCCGGGCGTCGAGATCAAGGAGTATACCGGCACCGGCGAGCAGATCATCGAGAAGATGCTGACGGAGTTCAAGGCTGGGAAGGTCAATGCAGACTCCGTCCAATTCCCCCTGGAGCAATGGGTGATAGCCCTCAAGGAAGGGTTAATAGAAAAGTGGCAAGGCCCTGAAAGTGCGAACTTCCCGCCCGATGCTGTAGACCCCAACGGATATTACGTAATATCCGAAGCGATCATCCACGTCATATCCTATAACACCACGATGGTACCGGCGGCGGATGCGCCCAAGAGCTACGAGGACCTGCTGAAGCCCGTATTCAAAGGGAAGCTGGGGCTGGAGCAAGAGGCCTATGAGTGGTTCACCCAGCGCATGAAGATATGGGGCAAGGACAAGGCCGTAGACTATGCCAAGAGGCTAGCGGGTCAGCAGCCTAGATTCATCAAGGGCCATACTACCCTGGCCGATGCCGTGGTTTCAGGGGAGGTTTGGGCGGCAGTGAATGTTTACCAGCACCGGGTGGAGCAACAGAAGGCGACGGGAGCACCGGTCAAGTGGGTAGTCGATGAACCGACCGGTGCGAATGCCAGCTCCGTTGGCGTACCCAAGGGGGCGCCCCATCCCAATGCCGGGAAGCTGTTCACAGACTGGAGGCTGACCCTGGAGGTGCAAGACGTCATCCTCAAGGCTTTGAGCCGTTATCCCATGAGAAAAGGTGTCAGCATTCCGGCACAGTTGCAGGTAAAAGTGGCTTTACCCAGCCTGGAAACGGCAGGGGAGATCCAGGGCAATGTCAAGCTCTTCAAGGAGATCTTCGGGCTGATCTAGTAAGCCTTAGTAGTGCATCCGCCAGATTCTTCGTAGTGGCGGACGGCCCTGCGGCCACGAGGCGGGGTGGGGCGGACACGGCGGTCCGCCACTACAGTTGGAGTCGTTATTTACCGGACGGACCACTTAGATAAAGGAGAATCATGGCTTTAGGCCAGGCTAAGGACTGGGAGGTATCCGGAAGGAGTTTCGACTCCAGCCGCCTCTTGATAGGCGTAGCCGTAGCTATCGTCTGCTTCCTGGTGCTGGTCCCGCTGGTTATGCTCTTCTACAGCAGCATCAGCAACGCCCGACCTGGAGAGTTGGGCGTGCTGACTCTGGATAACTTCGCCCGCGCCTACGGGGCCCGCCAGACCTACACGCTGTTGGGGAATTCGATGGTCTATGCCATCGGCACAGCCATCTTCTCTTTCACGGTGGGATCTGTCCTGGCATGGCTCTGCGCCCGCACCAACATGCCGCTAAAGGGACTGCTCTTCACCCTGTCCATGGTCCCACTGGTTATCCCCGGCATCCTGAATACCATCGCCTGGCTCTTTCTGCTTAGCCCCCGAATCGGGCTGGTCAACAAGGTGTTGATGCCACTTTTCGGACTGACCAACCCTCCTTTCGACGTATATTCCATGTGGGGGATGATCTGGGTGGAGGGACTTCTGCTGTCCCCCCTGGTATTCCTGATGATGTGGGCCGCCTTTACCACCATGGACCCGGCCCTGGAGGACTCCGCCACCATGTCCGGGTCCGGCATCGTGTCCACCTTCCGGCGCATCACCCTCCGCCTGATGCTGCCCGCAATCCTTTCGGTGTTGCTAATCATGTTCATCCGCGGCCTGGAGTCCTTCGAGGTGCCCGCCCTGGTGGGTCTTCCCAATCGCATCTTCGTCTTCACCTCAGCTATCTACGTGGCCATCCATGACATGCCGGTAGACTACGGCCTGGCCGGGGCCTATTCTATCAGCCTGCTGGCCATCAGCGCCGTGGGCGTCTATCTCTACGGCAGGGCCACCAGCAGGCAGGAACAGTTCAGCACCATAACGGGCAAGGGGTACCGGCCCCGGGAGATAGACCTGGGGCCATGGAAGTACGCCGCCGCCGCCTTTTTTATGCTTTACTTCCTGGTAGTAGTGGGATTGCCCCTGCTGGTACTGGTCTGGAACTCGCTCATTCCCTACACTGCGGCGCCCTCGCTGGAGATGCTCTCGAAAGTGAGCTTGAAGAACTACGGGGAGGTCCTTAACTACGGGAAGATACGCCAGACGTTCATTAACAGCGCCATTGCTGCTTCGGCCACTGGTACGGTAGTGATGGTACTGACGGCAATCATATCATGGGTTGTGGTAAAGACCAAGATAACCGGTCGGCGAGTACTGGATAACCTGGCGTTCCTTCCCATCGCCTTTCCCGGACTCACTCTAGGCGTGGGACTAATGTGGGTCTATCTGACCCTACCTATCCCAATCTACGGCACCTTATGGATTCTGGTGATTGCCTACATAACCCGCTTTATGCCCTATGGGATACGCATCTGCTCGGCCACGCTGGTCCAGATTCACAGGGAGCTAGAAGAAGCCTCCATGGCCAGTGGCGGCTCCTGGCTCCAGACCTTTACCAGGGTAACCCTTCCCCTTCTGCGTCCGGCGTTAGTAACGGGCTGGATCTATGTGGCTTTGATCTCGCTTCGGGAGCTATCCAGCTCAATTCTGCTCTACTCTCCCGGGAATGAGGTCCTGTCCATCATGATCTGGGACCTCTGGCAGGGCGGCGAGACCCAGGCGCTGGCCTCGTTGGGTGTTATGATGGTGTTATCCCTGAGCATCCTGGTTTTCTTCTTCCAGAAACTAGGAGGGAAAGCGGGAGGAAGGTTCTAACTGGGATCCCCCTGCTTCTCGAAATCAACCCAGGTCTTGCCGTTGTAGGCGTTCTCATTCCGCCAGCGACCGATCCGGTCCTGCTTCGACAGCAGCCAACGGACGGCGGGCTGGATACGGGGGTCCCCACCCAGCCCGGCCTGGCAAAGGGCCTCCAGGTTCTGAAGAACGTCAGTCACGTACCCAAGAGGGAATCCCATCCTGAACCAGGACCGGCTGGGTTTCGAGTTTCCCCCAACCGCCGGATAGTCGGCTACCGCCGGGTCCCGGCTGAGGAGGAAGTCTACCCCCTGGACGAGGGCGCGTTGCACGTGAGGCGCCTGGTTGCCAGGCGATATGCGCCCCAGGGCCAGCACGGCCTTCACCGCGCCCCAGGCGCAGGGGAGCTTCTCATTGGCAGCACAGCAGAAGCCGGGACCGGTTGTGCCCGACTGTTAGTACTGAATTGGTCCTTCTCCGGTAATCGCATACGCCTGCCAGTCTATGGCCCGCTGCACCCGGTCATCCTGGAGCCACCCAAATCCGATCAGCGCACGCAGCAAATTCCCGTGGAGACAGTGAATCACCCTCGATGGCGGAGGGGGTCCACTACCAGCGACGGACGAGGCCCCGAATCCTCCTCTAGCGGCTTGGGTCCAGGTAGGGGGCGGGTTTGAAACTCGCCCCTACACAGGGCCGCCTGAATGCGCTGGTCGGTCCCATCGGCGCCCATCTGGTCCAGGAAGACCAACTGCCACACCGTGCCCGTATACTTGGGGCCGTAGCCAGGACCGGGCTTCAACCAATACCCCCCAGGATTCTGGGCGCCCAGAATGGCGGCTATGGGGCCAGTCCGCATGGCGGCGGCGCGGGCCTGCCTCACCGCGGGATCGTCTGGCGAACGGTCCAGGAGAAGGCGCAGGGCCATATGCTGGACCGCCGGGGTGTTGTCTTCCAACAACCACGGAAGAGGATCGCCATTGAGAGCGGCTAGCCAGTTACTCAAACCCTTCCTCCCTGGTTAACGTCCCTCGTAAAGCTTGAGGTTGGGGATATCGCCATAATAGTCGAGGTTGCGGGTCACCAGCTTGAGGTCGTGTTCCAGGGCAGTAGCGGCGATAAGAAGATTAAAAGCTCGGTGAGTGATTGGGCGACGTTGACGGCGGAGTACGTTTCGGATTTGGCCGTTGCGCTTCGCCACTCCACGGCTTATTCCAAACACAGCCCTTCTTCAGGAGTTCGGCGTCTACAATTGCTTTCCAAGCCCCGAAGGCTGAACGGAAGGCTTCGAGGTCTGCCTTTGTCTTGGTACGCTTGTCTTCACTTCTTGCGGCGCGTTTTGTTGGCATCAAAATAGCCAATTCGTCACTGTCCCGTCCCAGCGCGTGCGGCTCTTCGGTCTTTCGCACCTCTTCAACAATCCGCAACAGTTCGGAGACGTTGCTGATATCAATTCGTTTTGGTTGTTTTGGCATCTTCTTCACGCCCTTCATACACGGAAAGTATAACATGGCGGTAAGCGGGCAAACACAGAAGAGTAGGGATTACAGCTCGACACTCACCCGTTGCCCGTGGTCAAAGGTCACCTTGAAGTGATTAAGGGCCGGCAGGCCGAGCAAGTATTCATCTCCCAGGGCGATGATGAGGGCGTCAATCGGGCCTGGTTGGTCAACCAACTCAATGCTTCCCAGGTAAACCGGGACACGGACAACCTGACCACTGGCAGTACGCACACGTCGTAGGTACATCGGCTCCGGGAGTCTGTCAATCAGGGCTTCGGGAAGGGCGAGATGGCCATCAAAACCGGTGTCGACCAGAGCCCATTCGTTCCCTTCTACCCCCTGGGCAAGAAACCTGACCCGGAGGGAAGGGTAACGAGCAGGGGTCCTAGGGTAGAGCGACGCCAGCGTATTTCTGCTTGCTCCCCAATACGGCGCAAGGCAAAGCTTCCTGGCCCAAACTGCTGGAGCGCTTGTTTGGCAACAGTCAGTTCGTCGCTTCCCGTGATCAGTTGCCCCTCCTGGGAAATGGCAACGAACTCACCCCTATGCTCGGGTTCTAGGCCGCTGGCATAACGTTGGTAGAGGTCATCGTCCTCTCTAGCCCGCTTGGCAATCCAGTCTTGCAGCCTTCTTTTGTCTGGCATATCGAATTAACCCCCCTTCTTAGGGATACAGAAGAGTATAACGCCAATGAACATCTTTCTCAAGGTAAACGCATCCTGGAAGCCTCGGAATAAATCGAGTCAGGTGTCACTGCTGAGAGAGGCCCGACCACTTGTGCCGTCAGGAGGGTGATCTTGTTTGGACGTCATCCAGCCTGTTTCCAAGGATAAGGAGGCTGCGCATGTCTGAGACTCTGCCAGCCCCAGTGGACGACGGCTGGAATACCGTCCACTGGCGCCTAGCCTTGGCTGTCGGCGAGACGCGGCCTGCGTTGAAGTTTGTCAAGGATGCAACCGGCTCAAAATCTGGTTCCTATAACCAGTGGTCAACTCCCCTATATGGAACCTTAACAGTCCGGCACTGAGTGCAGATGCACCGGGCGGGGTGCTGATAAGGGGGGGTTATGGGAACGTGCTGGCTTAGAAAACCTAGAATGGGGAAGGAGCTGGCAAGACGTTATCAGAAAAACTGGCGCTCTATATAAGCAAGTACATGCCTTCGCCTACATAGATTCTTATGCGTGGCTCTGGGTATTATGTGCTGATCTATGAGTCTAGCATCGCTGTCTTCAAAGTACGTATTAGGCCGGCGCCAGAGGCGGTCCTTTTCCGCTATAAGGGTGACGAGCTGCCAAGGACGGAGGTTCTGAGCAACTTTTTCGGGGGGTATTGTTTCTTCCCGAATTGTGAATCCGTGGCCTCGAAGTCCCTCAAAATACACTGTTTGTTCGCGTGTTGGAAATTGATGAGGCCCTGCGAGGCAGAATATCGTTTTAATATCCTTCAAGATGTCAAGCGAAGCAATGTCCGCAAGCCACCTAAGCAGAATGAGCCCACCAGCGGAATAAGCGAGAACGACTACCGGGCTGCCGAGGGGTCTATTTGGCAGTTGCCGTTGAAGCCATTCCTCGAAACGGCCGGCGTAGGTGGAAGCGAAGTCTCCTGTCGCGAAGTGGTTACGAGGCTCTTTAATCTCGTGGAGCGTGGGGCCAGCCCAAGAGAAGTCAAGCCAGAGGCCAATGGGTAATGTGAGCTTTTGGAGCCTTTTGCGGATGGCGTCGAATTGTTGAGATGGGTCTTGCCATTTGAAGGGCCGCCGAGATAATAGCACGGGCAATCCATGAAGTGTAATGACGGTAATTGGGCTAGTTTGTTTAAGGTGGGGATTGGTGGGGGTCACCTAGACGCGGAGTTCTTCACTAGCCTCTGCTGCCCGCGGGCAGCGGCCAACTCTTCCCGGATAAAGTCAGCCGTCGCTCTGTCGTCTGGCGCTATCCGATGGAGCACTTTGGTTAGGAATTCCACAACTGCGTCTAGCTTGGGAGTTTCGGCATCGCACTCTTCGCATCTGTATACGGGCGCTTCTTGCGCTCTTACTATCTTGTCGCTGCTCCAACGCTCATGAGGGACGTAGATCTCCTGAGTGTCAGCACCACACCACGGGCAGGAAAGCCCGCATCCATCATGGCGTTTACGCAAAGTAATAAGGTCGATAGGAAGCTGGGATGATGAGGCGTGGGCAGGGAAATGCTCAAGGGAATGCCTTGTCAGGCCCCCATTAGGAGAGGGATCAGCTTCTACTGGCACTAGTTTGTCATGTGTCTGTGGGTCTCTTTCTAACATAGCCCGCCGCTGCATGTCGCTCACTGTTCTCCCGCAGCTATCTTGCTCTTCGCAATTGGTACTCAGGTAGGGAGTCTCTTTTCTTCCTTAGGGACTCCCAGCCTTGCAACCCCAGGGAACCGAGAGTACATATGATCCCAGTGGGAGTACCATCACGTATTATAGCACAGGAATACCCGCTGTCAATGGCACTATTTACCTAGTTCAGCCAGCAGATTAGGTGGGAATGTTGTCGAGCATGTCCACGGAAACGGAGTTGAGCGCCTCGCCAGTGTCAACAACCAGGAGTTCACCAGATCGCGTGGCGTCTTGGAGTAAGTGCGCCGGGTCACTTTCTGGCGGTAGTCTTATCTTCTTTGGGTCCCCTGCCATCGTTCTCTCCCCCTTCTTTAGGACACTCGCAATATAGCAGATTATGGGCGATAATTCAAGAAAGAATAGCGGAAAGGCTTTATAAAAGCTCCTTGAATGGGGCTATAAGCCAAAGTTCCCACGGCACAAGCAAGAAAAATACGTAGGGTTAATAGCGGGTTAGCCAATTGGCTTTACAGCCCATGTGTAGTTTCTGGTTACCTGGTCAAGTGAACCCTCAGCTAAAGCTTGGTTACCCGCAAGATGGGAGTTTATTGAAGGTTGTCAAGGGGCCAATCGGCTCAAGATCTGGTTCCGGGAACCAGTGGTCAACTCCCATATATGGAACCTGAACAGTCCTGCACTGAGTGCAGATGCACCGGGCGGGGTGCTGATAAGGGGGGTTATAGGAATCTGGCAATAAGACGGAAGACTTACCCGCTCTGTTAGATTTGAGCCGAGGCGCGCTGTCAAGCGTCCGCTCGGGCGATTTATTAAGTTCCGGCCCAATAACCTACTCGCGCTAGCCATCTATGTCGAAGTCTAACTTCTCGCTGTTGTACTCTTTTCCAAGTTGGTTGCGGTAGAAGGCAACTAGCCTTACCCTTCCTTTGTGGCCCTCATGACGAAGCGCACTGGTGAATTCCTTCATGGGTGTCCATACTAAGCAGCTCTTACCCTCGTCAAGTCCGTGAGGAAACGAGACGTTGCTCACAGGGTTGGGGAAAACCACCGTCTTGTCGTCCAGAAGTGTGATACCAGCACTGTTAAGGGTGACGGTACGGTTTCCGGGATTGCTCGCCTCGATGAGAAGCATGGGCGGGCTTGCTTTCTGGACGATAGGTCAAGAATCCGCCGGAGAGCTTGACCCGAATTTGGAGGCTTTTGTCCTTCCGGTTTACCACGAGGATGTAGGTCGATAGTGCAGCAGGGCGTAGAGTGCGACTATATAGTGTAAGGACCCCCGGGCCATTCCATGAAAATAGGCCTTTGCCGGAACTTAACGGCTTTGCCATCAGCTGCGGCTCGAAGCGCCGTCAGCTGCGTGCCGTTGTCAGCCCGCTCGCTACACTGCCCTCGGTTCCGGTGGGACAAACAGCTGGCATATAACACTCGGTGCACTTCGGCTGCTTTGGGTCACACCACTCCCGACCGATCTCCCAGGCTGGGAGGTCCATTAGACCAGGGAATGGCGGATGGATCGCGCGTGCTCGGTAGACGATTTCCTCAACGGAC
>JAUYDP010000457.1 GCA_030691805.1 Dehalococcoidia bacterium
GAGGAAGTGCTGCGGCCCAGAATGACATTGGGGGCGGTGCTCCGGCTCAGAATGACATTGGAGGAAGGGCTGCGGCTCAGAATGGCACGAGGCAGGTACCCGCTCCGGCTCGAAACCATGTAAATAATCTGTGTAATCTGCGAAATCTGCGGATAGACTATCTGGATAATCTGCGGTTTGGTCTCTACCCCGTTATGGAGAGTTCAGTAAATGACCAGGCCGTTCTATAACCAACGTATTTCCGAAAGGCGGTACTGGGACGAGTACTGGCAGACCATGCCACGGGAGAAGCTCAATGAGATACACTTCCGTAAGATCCAGAAGATGATCAAGTTCGCCTACGATAATACGGACTTCTACCGGAGGCTTTACGATCAGGCTGGCTTGAGGCCGGAGGACGTTCGCACCTGGGACGACTTCTACCAGAAGGTCCCTTTCACCGACAAGCCGGACTATATGAAGGACCAGGAACTTAGGGGCGGGTTTGAAACCCGCCCCTACGCGGCCCAGGCCTTGGGCATGGAACACCTGCTGCATTCCCTCCAGACCTCCGGCACGACCGGAGTGCCTATGAGGGAAGTCTACACCCGCTACGATGAAAGCTTTGCCGATGTCTGGTGCGTTGGTTGGTGGGACATGGGGGTAAGGCCGGGTGACAGCTTCTACTTCTGCTTCACTTTTGGCCCTTGGATCGCCTTCTGGGCGGCCTATTGGGCCTGCCGGCGCATGAACTGCACCGTCTACTCCGGGGCAGGCCTGAGCACCGAAGACCGTATCCGCCATATCCAAACCCTGCGGCCCACGGTCGTCGTCGGTACCCCCACGTACCTGCTTCACATGCTACAGGTAGCCAAGGACATGGGCACCGATCTGAGTGGAAGCTCCGTCAAGTACCTCACGGGGGCCGGGGAGCCCGGCTTGAACCTGCCGGCAACGCGGCGCATCCTGGCCGAGGGCTGGGGGGTTGACCACATCTGCGACGCTTATGGCGTGGGCGAAGCAGGATTCGTTGGGATCGAGTGCGGCGCTCACCCGGGGGGAACGCATATCTTCGAGAAACATCATCATGCCTACAGCGCTGACCCAGAGACGGGAGAGCCGGTCCCGGAGGGTCAGGTGGGCGAGCAGATTGTCACGTCGTACCACCGCACCGGGCAGGTGTTTATAAAGTACCGCACCCATGACCTGGTGGAGCGCCAGGAGCGGTTCGACCACGGTTGCGGCTGGACCTGGGCTTATTATCCAGGCACCGTGCTTGGACGTTCGGATTTCATGGTCACCATCCGGGGCGTGAATGTCTACCCTACTGCGGTGGAAAGCCTGCTGAGCCAGGTGGCAGGGGCCAGCCACCATTATGAGCTGCATATCACCCGGGTAGAGGGCATGGACCGACTTGCGGTCAAGTTGGAAGCCCAGGAAGGAATCGCTGAATCGGAATTCGGGGCAATCGCCCTTAGCGCCCACCAGATATATCGCACGGCGATGGGTATTAATGTGGAAGTAGAGGTCTTGCTAACGGGCAGCCTTCCTCGCTACGAGCTGAAGTCCAAGCGCTTCTTCGACCATCGCCCAAAAGAAGTCAGGAGGAAGTTGGAATAATGAGACTCGACGCAAAGGTAGCAATAGTTACAGGGGGCGGGCGGGGTATTGGAAGGGCCGTGGCGCTGGCCTTCGCTAGCCAAGGCGCCAGGTTAGTCGTATCAGATGTGGACCTGGAGCCGGCTCAGGAGGTCGCGTCCGAAATAGTTTCTCATGGGGGCAAGGCCCTGGCGACGAAGACAGACGTTGCCAAACGGACAGATGTGCAGGAGATGGTAGAGGCAACCCTTAAGGAGTTTGGCCAGGTGGACATCCTTGTCAACAACGCTGGCAACTTTAACGGGGCCATGCTTCATAAGATGACCGAGGACCAGTGGGATAATGTGGTTGATGTCCACCTCAAGGGGACTTACCTATGCACCCAAGCGGTGGCTCGGAACATGATGGAGCGAAAAACGGGGCGTATTATCAACGTGACGGCCTTTGCCGGCGAGCGTGGTAACCTGGGTTCCATAAACTATGCCGCCGCTAAATCGGGGATAATCGGCATCACCAAGGCCGCGGCCAAGGAGCTGGCCCGCTTTCAGATAAATGTCAACTGCGTGGCGCCCGGCATGACCCGGACCCGCATGAGCGAGATCCTCTTTACTGATCCCAAGTTTCGGGATATGTATATGAAAGAGGTGCCTCTGGGCCGGTTTACAGAGCCGGAGGAGGTGGCCAATACCTTCCTCTTCTTTGCTTCCTCCGACTCCAGTTATATAACCGGACAGGTGCTTAATGTTGACGGCGGACTCTGCATCTAGGGTTTAGGGTTTAGGGGCGAGGAACGGGGGACAGGGAACGAGGGTCGAGATAAGCGTGTGGAGCCTAGGAGTGCGGCCGAAAACCCCGGAAACGCGTACTTGGCGCCAAGTTTCCAACGTGGTTTTGCCCCGGAATCCTGCTAAATGGGAATTACCGGCCGGACTTCTAGGTCGGGGTTCAGGGGCCAGAGCGGGTTTCATGATGTAACGTGTAGGGGCGGGTTTCAAACCCGCCCCTACAAACTGACCGCTGGCGGCTGATGGCTGAAAGCCGATCGCTAACGAGGGTGAGACATGTTTGAGCTTCCGCGAATGAACGAAAAGATGGGGAACGGCAACCTGGTCCGGGACAAGCATTTTTCCATCAGCGGGCCGGAGGAAGGAGTCTACCGGGCAGAGGCTTCTCTCAAGGACGGCCAGCATACCATGGAGGTTAGCCTGGTAATACAGGTGGGGACGATGGAGGTCCTGGAGGTGCATGGGGCTATACACACCGCTCCTCATGATATCTGTGGAACGGCCGTTGAAGGGCTTCAGAAGCTGGTGGGCATGAAGATCGGGCCGGGGCTATTCGGCGAGATGCAGAAGCGGGTAGGCGGCGCCAAAGGCTGTATTCACATCAACGAGCTCGTCAGGGAGGCGGTGCAACTGGTGGCCGCCCATCGGAACCTTACCGAGATACGGCGGATGCAGAAGGAAGGACGCACGGTGGGCGAGATACTGGAATGGGGAGAGCAGGTCAGGACCTGGACATGCGTGGCGGTCCCTGATCCGATATCTAGACCATAGATTAGCCTTTTAGCCCTCTAGTCTTCGCCCGTGGTCCAGGCGTATTACCCGGTCGGCCATGCCGGCGATGTCGGGGTCGTGGGTTACCATGACGATGGTGTAGCCTTCGGCGTGGCGCTCCTTAAAGAGGGACATCACGGTGTCCTCGTTGGCCTTGTCCAGGTTGCCCGTGGGCTCATCGGCCAGGACTATCTTGGGCTCGTTGATCAGGGCCCGGGCAATACAGACCCGCTGCTGCTCTCCGCCCGACAACTGGGAGGGCAAATGGTGGAGGCGGCCTCCCAGCCCAACACGCTCCAGGGCCCGCTGGGCCTCCTCCTGGTCAGCCATACTGTGGAAATACTGGGCCAGCATGACGTTCTCCAGGGCCGTCAGATAGGGGACCAGGTAAAACTGCTGGAAGACGAACCCCACCGTCTCCCGGCGGAAGCGCGTGAGCTCGGCTCGCGAGAGGCTGGCGACGTTGGTGCCGTCCACCAGGAGGGCGCCGCCGGTGGGCCGGTCCAGGCAGCCCAACAGGTTGAGAAGGCTAGTCTTGCCGGAGCCTGAAGGCCCCATGATGGCCACCCATTCACCACGGGCTACCTGGAAGCTGACGCTGTTGAGGGCCGCTACTCTGTCATTGTAGGACTTGCTCAGCTCCTTTGCTTCTACGAGGAACGGTTCCATTCTCATTCTCCCTTTAGGATGATAGCCGGGTCCACCGCCAGGGCCCGACGGAGAGGGATAATGCAGCACACCAGGGCCACCACTAAAGACAGGGCCAGGGTCATGCCCAGGGCCGCCGGCTGGAGTGAGATGGCTGAGCCGAAGACGCTGT
>JAUYDP010000068.1 GCA_030691805.1 Dehalococcoidia bacterium
GCGAATGGGGGTCGGTTATATTATTAGGCTTATAGCCCAGGATATCTTCGGTGTCAACCCCGTATTTGATAGCGATATACAAAAGGGAATCGCCATTCTCAACGACATGGAGTAGGCCGCTGACCGGTAAAATTGCCAGTACCTGCCCCTGTTTTATGAAGTCGGCGTTTCGAAGACTATTGGCGCTAAGTATGGTGTCCTGGGAGACACCAAAGCGCTCAGCGATGGTTGAGACTGTATCTCCGGCTTGGACCTCATAGTTGGTTATCCTGGATTCCTCGGGGAGGTTGACCGGTCTACCCTCACGATTCCCGGACGACTGTTCTGATGGGCCGCCGGGAAGCGTTTGCTGCAAAACCCCGGAGGCTTCCAGGTCGGACTTATCAGTCATTACGCTGGAAGCGACTTTATTTTCCAGGGAACCCAAACCTTGAAACGCCTCCCCTCTCCGTGCCGTTAGGGCCCCTGAGGAGTACGGCTGGGAGGGGCGGAAGGAGTATCCATCGGAGTAATAGGAGTAAGCGGTCTCGTTGACCAGGGAGAGCGTCGGCATTGTGGTAGCTCTGCGGGCCGAAAGGCCCAAATAGAGTGTGGCTGCTAGGACGATAACAAACAAAAAGCCATGCGTGAAGGTCCTGGTCTGGCCAATCGCCAGAACCCAACTCTCTGACCTTAGTTTCTCCCTGGTTAACGTTCCCAGGCGCCAGCGGGATGTTGATGTAAGTTCTATAACACTCCTACCCGGTTATTATTTCCGCCCCCCTACACCTCACCTTTTGTCAGAGTCGCCAGGAATTCCTTGTTGCTTGAAGTCCTGGAGAATCGCTCCAATACCCGCTCTGTAGCGTCAACGGGGTTGTTTGAATCGGATGTCAGGAGTGAGACCATCCGCCGCAGCGTCCATACCTGACGCAAGGTGTTTTCGTCAAGTAGAAGCTCCTCTCGCCGTGTGCCGCTGCGCTGAATATCCATCGCCGGGAAAACACGCCTCTCGGCCAATTTGCGGTCCAGGTGTAGCTCCCAGTTGCCTGTTCCCTTGAACTCCTCGTAAATAACGTCGTCCATGCGGCTGCCCGTGTCAATCAAACAGGTCGCGAGGATCGTGAGGCTGCCGCCTTCCTCGATATTCCTGGCTGCGCCGAAGAATCTCTTAGCCGGGTAGAGGGCAATGGGGTCAATTCCGCCGGACAGAGTCCGGCCGCTGGAAGGCACCGAGAGGTTGTAGGCCCTGGTAAGTCGAGTGATGCTGTCCAAAAGGATAAAGACATCCTTGCCGGTCTCCACGAGTCGCTTGGCCCGCTCCAGGGCCATCTCCGCCACTCTAATGTGGTTCTCTACCGGCTCATCGAAGGTGGAGCTGATAACCTCCCCCTTCACTGACCGCTTCATGTCGGTTACCTCTTCGGGACGCTCCCCGATGAGACATACCATAATATGAATGTCGTTGTAGTTAGCGGTTGCGGAATTGGCAGTGTTTTTCAGAAGAACGGTCTTGCCCGCCTTTGGAGGTGAGACAATAAGCCCTCTCTGGCCCCGCCCTACTGGGGCTATCAGGTCCATAAGCCTGGTTGAGAGGTTAGCGGAAGTGGTCTCCAGTCTTATTAGCTCGTTTGGGAAGATGGGAATCAGGTTTTCAAAGTAGGGCCTTCCCTTGGCCACTTCGGGGTCTACGCCATTAACCGCCTCTACCCGCAGTAGACCGTAGTACTTTTCACCATTCTTGGGGGGTCTTACCTGACCCGTAACCAGGTCACCCGTCCTTAGGGCGAACCGCCTTATTTGTGATTGGGATACGTAAACGTCGTTTACGCCAGGAAGGAAGTTCTCCTGTCGTAGGAAACCATAGCCATCGTCCACGATCTCCAAGAATCCGGCTCGAAAGAGGTTACCTTGCTGCTCGGCCTGCGTTTGGAGAAGACGGAATATCAGGTCTTGCTTCCTAAGTGCGCTGATCCCCGGAATCCCCAGTCCTCGGGCCAATTCTATGAGATCATCTTTTGTTTTGGTCTCTAGCTCAGCGATATTCACCACTCACCCCACACCGATACAAGGACATCAATTTACTTATGCAGGCTTAACAGAGCGATCCTTGGCAGCCGCCTAGGCTACACGAAGGAACAACCTTCACTAATCAGGGACGATAATCAAGCGAGGAAGAAGTAACGTGCTCTCCGCCTTGGCACCTGATTATACCACCTTTGTCAATAGGATTCAAACTCGACTGTATATCTTCAGGGCCGCTTCCGGTTAGGTCATGTCATTAGGTAATGCGACCGTAAGTTGCAGACCAGCTTGATTAACCCAGTGTACGTAACTATTGGCAATTATTGTTAATTATGATATATATTAGAGATATCTTTTAGGCATACTAAAAGTATTGCACACTCTTCCACACGGAGGCCGCCAAACTCATGGGGGCTACCGACGCGGAGATAGAGGAGAGCGCCCATCTGGCCAAGGAGACCGCAGCCTGGAGCACTTATCTTAACAGCCTCCGGCTGGACTTCGATCACTTCAAGGACGAGCTAAGACGAGCCGTGGAATTCATTAAGAATCAGGCCAAGAGCCTGGCTAGTTAGCCCGGCGATGGTGATTTTACTGCCGAGGCGCTGTCGTTGAAAAACATTGATAACAATGGCGTGTGCCAAACAAATGAGGCAAGAGCCCGGGCTTGTTCAGGCTGGTGGGCAAGCCCGAGCAGGAAGTAAAGACCAGCCAGGCTTTAAGTAAGAGAAAAGAGGTCGCCATGAGGTGCGTAATAGAACAAGAGCATACCAACGAGGAATGCTTGCACGCGCTGGATGAAATAGGGGGGCAGGTCCCTCAACTGTTGGGCAACTGCTACATTGACTGTATGGCCGGCGAACACCGAGCCTACTGCGTCGTGGACGCAGGGTGTGAGTCAGAAGTATGCCAGATGGTCCCACCGATCGTCTGCGAGACTTCGTGCTTCAATCAGGAGGACAAGTTCACGACTAAACAGACCGACTGCCTATACCACTGTTAACAGGCCGTTCCCGGAACGGTTGGACGAGTGTTTGGCAGTTAGGGTAGGAGGCGATCGGTGAGGCAATCTCTTCGTTGGCAGGTAGCTAGGCTTGAACAGCCGCCGCAGCTTATGGGAGCAGACGACAGGACAGGACCAAAAGCCATCGTCATCGTAGAGGGACGGCCCGGCCGAAAAGATCAGGAGGAGGCCCTAAAAGCCTATGATCCCATCGCCAAGCGCTATGGCCTCTCCGGAGGTAGGGTGTACACAGATTTGGTTTAAGCGCCTCCAACCATTAATCAAGGGTGGCTCCCGAGAGCTATACCGGCTAGAGCACAGCCTGTGAGGCAAGAGAGGAGAACATATAGTAGACGAGGTTTACACAGCAGACTACGTAGGCTAAGATCCTTCTAGTCCGCAACCCATAACTATCCAGGGCCGTAAAGAAATGGTTGCCATGAACCGCAGTGCGTTCCCCGACATGCGTTCGACATTCGAAGACCAGATCGCTGAAGGGGACCTCGTAGTCTCCAGGTGGTCGGCCCGTGGCACACACAAGGGCGAGCTAATGGGGATTCCCCCTACCGGTAAGGCGGTGACGCTAACTGGGATATCCACCATGCGCATCGTTGGACGCAAAATCGCGGAACAGTGGGACAACTGGGATACCCTGGGCATGCTACAACAGCTTGGGGTAATACCCGCCCTGGGACAGGCCAGCCAGTAGTTCGTTCAGCCAAACCTGGCAGTCTGGGCGTATGGTTTACTCGGCCTTCCCAGACGGCCGCCATGTCTTCGAAGATGCTATTGTCGAGGGGGGTAGAGTGGTGAGACGCGGGCCCTTCAGCGGCACCCATAAGGGGGAGCTACAGGGGATGCCGCCTACCGGGAGGCGGGTAACGGTATCGGTTATCCATATAGACCAGGTCGAGAACGGCAGGATCGTCGAGCACTGGGGCCAGAGCTTATATTAGGCATGATGCAGCAGTTGGGGGCGGTGCCGCCCTCAGGCGCGGGCAGCCAAGCGCCACCTAGAACTCGCAGGGGTGGGCCGATGGGGACTATACGGGCGCAGGCATCACCTTTTTCCAGTCCGCAAGAAACCGCTCTATGCCGACGTCCGTCAAGGGGTGCTGCACCATCTGCATGAGCACTTTATAAGGTATGGTTGCGACATGCGCCCCAGCCTTCGCCGCGGCGATGCTATGGAGAGGGTGGCGAATGCTGGCGGCGATGAGCTGAGTCGGCAACTCATAGTATTCTAGTATCTCAACAGCGTCCGCCACCACCTGCATCCCATCGTGGCCGGCATCGTCCAAGCGGCCAACGAAGGGGCTGACATATGTGGCACCGGCAAGTGCCGCCAAGAGGGCCTGGTTGGCTGAGAAACATAGGGTGAGGTTGGTCTTTACACCTTCCTTGGAAAGTGTCGCCGTCGCCTCCAGCCCTGCCGGAGTAATCGGGACCTTAACAACCACGTGGGGAGACCATCGTGAGAGACGCCGGGCTTCTTCCAGGATTCCCTCAACGTCCAAGCTAACGGCTTCTACTGAGACCGGGCCTTGAACGATGGAACATATCTCCAGGACTCTGTCCCGCAGGTCTCCTTTTCCCTCTTTCGCTACCAGAGATGGATTTGTAGTAACACCGCTGATGACGCCCATCCTGGCTGCATCTCGAATCTCCTGGATGTTCGCCGTATCAAGGAAAATGCGCAAGTTTCACCTCCAAGCGCAATACATACACATGGGGAACGGTCTCCTCGGGGAACAGGCGATCAGGCCTTTTCCTCTAAGGGCAAAGCGGGTTGGTCCCCTTCGTGCAACACGCCTCTAGCAGCAGCTATGAACTCCGAGAAAAGGGGATGGGGCCGGTTCGGGCGCGACTTGAATTCAGGGTGAAATTGAACGCCCACCATCCAAGGATGGCCCTTGATCTCAGAGATTTCCACCAGCCTTCCATCTGGGGACAGGCCGCTCAGGACGAGGCCGGCTTCTACCAGCGTCCCCCGAAACTCGTTATTAAACTCAAAGCGGTGCCGGTGCCGCTCGTATATCACCCCACCGCCCGGCTGGCCGTAGGCCGCCGCTGCCCTGGTGCCCGGGACCAGATGGCATGGGTAAGCGCCCAAACGCATGGTTCCGCCCAAATCGTCCCTGTCCCTTTGCTCCGGCAGGAGGTCTATCACAGGATAGGGGGTGGCAAAGTTGAACTCCGTGGAATTCGGCTCATCCGAACGCAGGATATGTCGCGCAAACTCGATCACCATGACCTGCATTCCTAAACACAGGCCCAGATAAGGAATCCGGTTCTCCCGGGCATAACGGGCGGCCTTGATCTTCCCCTCAATTCCCCTGTAACCGAACCCCCCGGGCACCAGAATGCCGCTGACCGGCCTCATAACAGTCTCGCAGTCGCCCCTCTCCAATTCCTCGGCGTCCACCCATTGGATGTCTACCTGACGCCCTTCATGCAAGGCCGCATGATACAGTGCCTCACGCACAGAGTAATAGGCGTCTTGAAGCTCGACGTATTTACCGACGATGGCGATGGGTAACCGCTGACGGGGTTCTTTTATCTGCTCCACCAGCGAATACCATTCCTCCAGGTTGCGGGGGCCGGCCGGAAGGTCAAGCCTTTCAACAATCAATTCTCCCAAGCCCTCCGACTCCAGAAGCAGAGGCACCTCGTAGATTGACGAAACAGTTGGCAACGGGATGACCGCCCGTTCCTCCACATCACAGAAAAGCGCGATCTTGGACTTGATATCAAGGTTCATGGGATAGTCGCTACGACAGAGAATCACATCCGGCTGGACACCGATGGCCCGGAGCTCTTTGACACTGTGCTGAGTGGGCTTGGTCTTCAACTCTTTGGTCGAAGATATATACGGTAGGAGAGTTACGTGGATATAGAGCACATTGTCCCGGCCAACGTCGTTGCGCATTTGGCGAATAGCCTCTAGAAAAGGCTGGCCCTCTATGTCGCCGACGGTGCCGCCGACCTCAACGATCACCACGTGCGCTCCGGCCTGCTTGGCAACTAGCCCTATGCGCTCTTTGATCTCATTGGTAACATGGGGCACCACCTGTATAGTGCCTCCGAGGAAATCACCCCGCCGCTCCTTGGTCAGGACCGACCGGTAGATCTGGCCCGCGGTAACATTGGAGGCTTTGGTCAGGCTGACGTCAATAAAACGCTCATAGTGGCCTAAGTCCAAGTCGGTTTCGGCCCCGTCGTCGGTGACAAAGACCTCGCCGTGCTGGTATGGCGACATTGTCCCAGGATCAACGTTGAGGTAGGGATCCAGCTTCTGGATGGACACATTGAGGCCCCGGCTCTTGAGGATTCGGCCGATAGAGGCAACGGCAATGCCCTTGCCTACTGAGCTGACGACGCCGCCGGTGACGAAGATATACTTGTTCATCCAGCCCTTATGATTTTAGCAGAAACGCGTTGGCTTTGTCACCTAGAGGGCTCCCACTGGTCTCACTGGGAGATCCCAAGAACGCCATATACTTCCAAAGAAGATGGTCGCCGTGTACAGGTGGTAGAATAACAGACTATCGACGGGGTCGTCGTGTATGGGTCACCGCTTACAGCTTGACGCCCTGGCTAACGCTATACTTGGCGCACTGAACTGAAATAGTGGCAACCGGAAGGCGGTGTAAAAATGACACCCGAAAAGCCCTTCATAAGCACGCTTCTTGACGAGTTAAACCAGCATCCCTCCCCGAGGCAAGAACTGCTTCGAAAGATTAGCGAGGCGGTTGGGCGTACAGCAGTTGCATATTTCACTTCTTTCATGTATCCGGTGATGATCGATGACTCTGATACCGACATGATCGAGCATGTTTTGCAGGCAACGCCGTTGGACAACGGCTTGTGTCTGGTATTGAACTCGCCTGGCGGAAACGCCCTTGCGGCTGAACGCATAGTTCGTATCTGCCGCGAGTACTCTGAAGGCAATTTTGACGTTATCATCGCCCGACGAGCCAAGTCCGCCGCCACGATGATCGCTTTCGGGGCCAAGAAGATTTACATGGGTCCCACGTCAGCGCTGGGGCCCATTGGCACGCAAATCTTTAAGAAAGAACCAGACGGGACGATGAATTGGTATTCAGCGGACACCATAATTCAGAGCTACGATGAGCTCATGAAGAAGGCTATAACCACTGAAGGCCATTTGGAACCATACCTGCAACAACTGAGCAGGTATGACGCGAGGGAAATCGAAGAATTGCGGCGGGCAGAAACCTTGCCGTGGACATAGCAGTAAGATGGCTAAGAGAAGGCATGCTGCCTGGGACCGGTGAGAAGCGTCTCAGACAAAAGCTCTCAGCATTCCTGGGTTCGAGGGGCACAATGGCACATGGCAGAGACATCGTCTTTGACGAGGCCAAGAAAGCTGGGCTTAACGTGGAGCTTATACGCCGAAAGGAATCATTGTGGCGCCTGGTTTCAGAGCTCTATACCAGAGCCGACTACTACGTTTCGTCCACCCATTGCAAACTCGTGGAAAGCCCGGAGCATCATTTTGCAGCGCCGTGCCCCAGAGAGGGGTAGAAAAGCTCGGGGGGATATGAGTCAGGAGATCCCTGCCATTGCCCTCTTGTTGATTGCCTGAGAATCCCCGAGGACTTAGTCAACTCCCCGCCCATCATTTTGGCGAACCGGTCTAAAGTTTCCAAAGCAGCCTCATAATCCGGACGACGAGCCAACCTTTGCCTTTCAGCGAGCTTCGCCTTCTTTGGCCTCACCATTTAACCTCCGATTCCCATATTGTTCCAAATAAATTTGCGCCAGTCTTCTGTATACACACTCTTGAAGGAAATGTCAATAGGTAGGGCCTTTGGGCTGCCCCACTGGCCGGCCTATTCCACCTTACCCGCCACCTTGCTCCGGTAATCTTTAATGGCCTCGTGGACGCCATCGGCGGCCAGGTTAGAGCAGTGCATCTTTTGAGGGGGAAGTCCGCCCAGAGCCTCGGCCACGGCTTTGTTGGAGACCGCCTCCGCCTCTTCCAGGGTCTTGCCCTTGACCATCTCCGTGACCATGCTGCTGGTGGCTATAGCCGCGCCGCATCCGAAGGTCTGGAACTTGATATCCTCAATATGTTCATCTTTGACCTTGATGAAGATCTTCATCAGGTCGCCGCAGACCGGGTTCCCGACGGTCCCGACACCATCAGCATCTGCTATGGTGCCAACGTTGCGAGGATTGCTAAAATGATCCATTACCAGTTCGCTATACATAATTCGTTCCCCTTTACTGCGCCGCCTGCGCGGCCAGAGGTGACATGGCCCGAAGCCGCTCTACAATACCAGGCAACAGAGATACAACATAATCCACGTCTTCTTCGGTATTACTGGCGCCCAAGGTTAGCCGAAGGCTACCGTGGGCAATCTCTACCGGGATGCCCATGGCCATCAGCACATGGGATGGCTCCAGGGATGCCGACGTGCAAGCACTACCGCTGGAGGCCGCTACCCCCATCATGTCCAGGTTCAAGAGTATTGACTCACCCTCCACATACTCGAAAGAGAGGTTTACGTTATTAGGGAGGCGTTTGGTTTGATGCCCATTATACCGGACCTTGGACACACTGCCTAGCACCCCCTTCACCAACCGCTCCCGGAGTTGGGTATTATGCCGGTTATTGGACTCCAAATTCTCCACGGCCAGCTTGAGAGCAGTGGTCATACCCACGATTCCTGGGACGTTTTCCGTGCCAGCCCTTCGGTTGCGCTCTTGTCCGCCACCCTGCTGTTGGGCTAAGAAGGGTGTGGCCCGTTTCAAGTAGAGGATGCCCACACCTTTAGGACCATAAAACTTATGGGCCGATAGGGTAAGTAGGTTCACGCCGAGATCATTAACGTCCAAAGGAAGCGCGCCAGCGGCTTGGACTGCATCGGTGTGGAAGGTAATATTCTTACCCTTCAAAAGTTTGCCGATTTCGGCGATGGGTTGGACGGTCCCCACCTCGTTGTTCGCCATCATGATTGAGACCAGGATGGTCTTGTCCGTTATAGCCCTGGCTAATTCATCCGGGTCAACTATGCCGTAGTTATCAACAGGAAGATAGGTGACCTCAAAGCCAAACTTCTCCAGGAAGTGGCAAGTGTGCAGAACGGCATGATGCTCGATACTGGAGGTGATGATGTGGTTGCCCTTGGACTTAGAGGCAAAAGCGGTGCCCTTCAGGGCCGCGTTATCGCCCTCGGAGCCCCCGCTGGTGAAGATTATCTCCGTAGTCTTGGCCCCCAAAATACCGGCCACCGCCTCCCGAGCATCGTCCAGTGCCTTACGGCTCTCTCTGGCTACGCCGTAGATGCTGGACGGGTTTCCGTATTTCTCAGAGAAGTACGGGAGCATGGCCTCAAGCGACTTGGGGTGTACTGGAGTTGTGGCTGCGTGGTCCATATAGACGGTGCGTTTCTCCATCAAATCCTCCTTTTTTATGAGTTGCCGTTCCGGCAGAGGTCAGCAAGTGTCGTCGAGTCCAATACCTGGGTAATACTCTCCTTCATTCTCTGCCAGACCAACCGGCTGGCACAAGTGCTCTCCTTTTCGCAGCAATTGGGCTCTCCCACCTCGGAAGCGCATGCCGCCACCTCCACCGGCCCCTCCAGCGCCCGCACCACCTGGCCCACCGTAACCCGGGAGGGGTCCTCGGTCAGCACATAGCCTCCGTGGGCGCCCCGGCTACCCTCCACCAGGCCCGCCCGGCGCAACTGCATCATAAGCTGCTCCAGGTATCCAGAAGACAGGCCCTCCCGGGCGGCAATCCCCGACAGAGCCAGCGGCCCGCCCCCGTAGGCGCGAGCCAAGACCACCATCGCCCTCACCCCATAATGCCCTTTGCTGCTGACCTTCATCCGCTAATTCCTACTTAACTGCTAGGAATTATAACATGGGGTGGCGGTACTGTCAATAGAAACAACCCAACTAACCATCCGGTAACATTTATTATGAGGCAACGCGAACTTTGACAATTGCACAAGCCGTTCCTATAATCTGCTTGAGGTTAGAAATCAATGAAATATACCACCCTAGAGGGCCAAGGAGGTAACATGGCAGAGAGACAGTTTGGTGTGGGCCTCTACTCTCCAAAGGTCGCTGCAAGAGTCGCCCGAATCAGCTATCAGCATTTTCAGGCTTGGGCCAAAGCTGGTTTACTACACGCCGCCAAGATTCCTGTAGGTAGGAAAAGCGAGAGCATCTATACGTATCACGACTTGCTCCTTATCCGCTTGATTGCCAGGCTGAAAGCACAAGATATTCGCCCCAAGAATATCAAGACTGCCCTCGACACGATTAGCCTTATGTCTGGTGGAGACCACGATGCTTGGCTGAGGGCTACTATATATGTGACAGATGGCGTTGTGGTCGCAATTCTACCGGAGAAGCCAGAATGGAACCCAATAGCTGTATCCCGTGGGCCACAGAAGATGGCAGTTGTTTTCTTCCCAGAGCTGATCGCAGAGCTTAAGGAAGAATTGGTTCCACGCGCGAAGTTCCCCTACATCGATCTAAATCCCGCTGTGCTAGGAGGGGCACCGGTCATTAAAGGAACGAGGGTGTCTGTTAAAGCTGTTCTATCTGTGCTAGAAGCTGGTGAAGACCCTACGAAGGCGTATCCGGACATAACTTGGGACGAGGTTGGGAATGCTCAGGAATATGATAGGTTTCTCCAAGTGGCGTGATGCTTATCGCGGATGCTGACGTTCCTGACCAAGTAATTCAAGCGCTTCAGGCGGTCAGGTTCGAAATCATCCGAGCAAAGGAACTTGGAATCCCCATTGACGATGATAGGCCATTGATGGAAGGCGTTCGCGAAAGAAATGGCGTACTAACTACCAAGGATACAGGTATCCCGTCTCAGGCATATCTATACCAGTATGCCCAAATATGCCCAAAATGGGCTGACAGTAGTGGTTTTACGATGGAAAAAATCTCGCCCGAAAGATTGGCAGGAAATGGTTCTAGCTATTCTTAGGGATGCGGAACTATGGCATCAAATCGCCGCAAAGACTCCATCCGTGATAAGCGTCACTAGGACCGGTAGTCGGCCTCGTGCGTGGAGGGACATACCGGCAACTATCGCAGAGGCAGCAAAGGGTCGCGTAAACGGATAAGGTCTACCGGACTTTAAGGGATAGTTACCAAACCTATTGACACAAGCTGCTTCAAGTATTACAATTCTCTTATTCTGGAACGACAGTTCGAATCGAATGCTTTAGCGGAGGGCAGAATGATCAAAAAGGTCCTGATCGGGATAGGCGGTCTCTTTGGGCTTCTCATCATCCTTAGCGTCATAGGGGCCGTAGCGGGGGGGGCAGAAATCCGCACCAGTAGCCCAGGCACCGGCAACGCAGCCTAAGGACAAGACCCCAACAACAGCGACACAAGCCCCGGTAACAACCTCCCAGCCGACACCCACACCGAAGCCCCAACCAACCACCAAACCACAACCTACCCCAACGCCTGCTCCCAGAGTCGGAGAGGACGTGCGTGTAGGAGACGTGAGATGGAAGGTAATAAAGGCGGAATCGCCAAAGTCCTTGCGCGCCCTTTTCGGGTCGGACAAGAATCCAACAGGAAAGTACGTTTTATTGGCGGTGGAAGTGGAGAACCTGGGCAAGAAAATGGTTTCCACCAGTGGTGTTAAGATCGTGGACAGCCAAGGACGCGAGTTCACCCATTCATCCGAAACCTTCAACCTAGACCCGAAACATCTCTTTTTCCAAAACCTTAATCCCAACGTACCGTTCCGATTTAGCGAGGTCTTCGATATCGCTCCTGACGCTACTGGCTTGAAAGCAAAGGTGAGCAATCTTGAGCTTTTTAGCACCAAAGACGTCCTTGTTGACTTAGGGATCTAGCCGGGCATTAAGTAAGAAACAAGAGGAAAGTGGACAAGGAAGATCGCAGCAATAATTCTGGGTATCCTTGGCGGTTTGGCCGGCCTGGTAGGCGCAATCTTCGCTCTGCTTGTCGGCGGTATTGGTATAGCAGTCAATGCAGAAGGTGCCACCTCGATCGTAGGTCTTGCCTGGGCTGCCATGGGGCTCTCCATCCTGGGTATAATAGGGGGAGCTTTGGCAGGAGCGAAAGCTAAGACGTCAGGAGTGCTGATGTTGATCGCCGGCATTGGCGGGCTAATAGCCGTCTCTATGGCTTACATCATCGCCGCACCTCTTCTGATGGTCGGTGGAATTATGGCATTCTTTACCGGTCGGCCGAAGCCTGCATGATCATATTAGACAGCCTGAGCCTAACGCGCCGGACTATTCAGTTATGACCTGAGCACCACAAAGCACGGGCGGGGAAAAGGGGTATGGTGCTTACCCCACCCGGCCTATAAGCTTCTTCAGGTCTTCTGGCGAACCCGCCCTAATCAAAGCCTCTTCCGCCGCCACCTGATTCTGGCGAACCAGGGTTGCGAGGGCCTG
>JAUYDP010000095.1 GCA_030691805.1 Dehalococcoidia bacterium
GGTTACGGACGGTTGAAGTGGAACCCATAACCCGAAGGTCGTTGCTTCGAATCCAACTCCCGCTACCAAGAACTTTGTATGTGGCCCTGGTCTCGCTACTATATTTTGTAGCTGGAAGCCAGGGCCATTTCCTTTTGAAAGCTTTTTGCTGTAATATCAAGATGTCAATGGGCTCCACGCCCCTCCGGCTAACACACGTTGGCGGTGGCCCTGCCGAACTGGTGGAGTGGGCGGCTGAAAGAGAAACGGCGTATCGCTGTCAAGAATACCACGCAGAACGAGAGGGCGTATCCATCATAGCAGAGTTGAGAGGCCGTGATGCCCGGGATGCGCATCAGCCGCCATGGCAAGAACCAAATGCGCTTTTGGGGGATCACAGAGGCTGAGATTGCACTGGCCCTGGCGGACCCCGACAAGGTGACGGACAGTATCAAGGGCAGAAAGAACGCCTGGAAGAAAGGTGCCGGCTACTGGTTGAGAGTAACCTACCTTGAGGAAAAAGGCGGTTTCGTCATAGTTACAGTAACACCCCGGCGTCGTGGGCCGGAGGGAGAGAACCCATGAAGATCAGCTATGACCCGGAGGTTGACGCGCTTTTCATCCTGCTCCGGGATGCAAAGCCCTATGACAGCCTGGACCTGGAGGAAGGCGTAACCGTGGCCCTGGATGAGAAGGGCCACATTATCGGCCTGGAGGTTCTGGATGCCAGGGAAAGGCTTGGCGCCGAGGCCGTAGAGAACGTAGCCATTGAGAAAGTGCTGTCCCTGAAGGAGAGCCGTTAGGCCATGGTTTGGCCGGGGTCTCCCTGGAAAACGCGTCAGCCGAGAATAGCGGCGACCTCGAACGAACGGTCGGGAAACGCCAGTGGCGCTGGGCGCAGTGAAGCGTGACGGGGTACTCTGGGTCTCCTACCCCAAGGGGTCGTCCAAGGTTAAGACTGACATAAACCGGGATTCAGGCTGGGGGCCTCTCAACGAGGCGGGCTTTCGAGCTGTAACCCAGATCGCCGTAAACGACATCTGGTCGGCATTGCGCTTTAGGCCAATGGACCAGGTAAAGAGCAGATAGCCGGGACCCAGTCACCGGTCAAATACCGTGGCATTCGCCGTGAACGTATTCGTTGTGGCCCCATCGCACCGAGCGCCCTCCGAGCCCTGCTTCTCGATTCTCAGGCTGGAATCCGTAGGCATGGTCATGATGATAAGCCCTCGCGGGTTTCCCAGGCCGATGCCGCCGGGAGATTTCCCCGTGAGGAAGCTGTCGTAGCAGTAGGTCACTCCGTCCGCTCGCACCTGACTGAAGTCCCGGTTGACCTTACCGGAGGCCTCCGGCTTAAAGCCGTAGACGGCGACCGGCAGTCCCTTGATGGAATCGCCAGTGGAAAATATTGGCAGGGTCGCGTCTACGTACTCGTGGACCAGCGCCAGGAAGGATTCCGGCTGCTGGAAGGGGATAGCCAGAGAGATCCCCCCCAGTGAACCAGTTGCCCTGGGCCGTTCCTGGAATGTCCTGCATGTACTCACCGTACTTCGGCTCTACCATGCGCTTCACGGTGCCGTCATAGCTGGCCAGCCTGGATTCCAGGACCGCCCTCGCCTCAGCCGTGAAGTAGGGCACTGGCGAGACGTAATGCAGCATCTCCTTCATGTAAGACGACGTATTGGCCACGACTAAGGGCGAGATGCGGAAGTCTACCGCGCCGAAGTCAACCCCGGCGGCGTCTCCGGAATAGCCTATCAGCTCACCAGCCTCTACCTTGAACACCAGCTCGGAGCGGCAGGTATTCACTGTCGTGCCACCGGTCTGGTACTGAGGGTTACATTTGAAGTTCCCAGACTTCGCAGCCTCTAGCAGTTTATCCGAAAGGTCCGAGAGATGGCCCAGATACGACTTATACTCCCGGCACGGATAGAAGGTTATACCGTAACCCGTCTTATTCAAACCTATATATTCGGTGGAATTAACCTCCGTTAGCCAGATTTCTCCCGGCGAATAGACCGGCTTCTTCGGAGGGGTCTGCCCAGGCAAGGCCAAAGCGAAGTTAGAATGCTTAGCAGGGAAGACGTGAGTCGGAGGTGAGGTCCATCCCAGAGGCCGGAACGCCAGGTAATCGCCGGAAGCCATGGGCAGCGTATTGAACAATGGAGTCTTTATGTCAACCGGACAGGCCGGTATCCGCAAGACCCCGCCTGCCGGGCTACTTGATACCGGAGTTGGCCTCGGCCCGGGGCCGGAAGGCGGGGTGAGGGCGCTCCCTACGCCTGGAGCCCCCGCGGCAGGCTTGGGAAGCGCTGTTGGAATGGATTCAGTTGTAGGCTCTGGCGGAGACATTGGACCGCCTTCAACTTTTGGCGCCGCCGACGAGGGTACCGGCTTCGAGACCAGCGTCGGACTGGAGGATGGATGGACTATTGGAGTTGGAATTTGAGTTAGGGGCGTCGTCGCCAAGGACGTCGGGGTCGAAGTAGCGGAGACGGCAGCGGATGCCTGGGTTGGAGCCGGTGTTGACGCCTTCCGGGGTGACGCACCTCCACCGCAGTCAATGCCAGCCGATGCCAACAACAATAGAAAGACCGGAAGTGCTAGTTGCCGTCTCATATTATTCCTCTCATCGTGGTGGCCCACTGCTGGTTGGCCCCGTTGTGCCCAATGGCGCCTTCATAGGAGGCCAAATGTAGCACGGGGGCTTGTCCCCCGCGAACGGCAGGGCCAAGACCCAATGGGGCTGAAAAGCCCCGCCTATCCTGAAACGGGTAGGCGGCTCTCCCCAAGGCCAAGTCAGAGCTGGTCAAACATCCACTACCGCACCCAATCCACCCCGACCCCACCCCGGCAGGGCACAAGGCCCCGCCCTACAAATTCGATGCTCCCGCCAGAGCACATGGCCCCGCCCTACAAATTCGATGCTCCCAGCAAGGCACAAGGCCCCACCCTACAAATTCAATGCGCCCGGCAGGGCACAAGGCCCCG
>JAUYDP010000224.1 GCA_030691805.1 Dehalococcoidia bacterium
GAAATGCTCAAGAACCCCGTGGGAGGCTCGCCGGACCCCCGGCACATGCGCTGCGTGGAATGGAACGGCCAGAAGTACCCCAGCCTGGAAGACGCCCTGGACGCCTCCAACCTGCTCCTCTCCCTCGCCCCTGAAACCAACGGCGAAGTCTCCTACGTAGCATTCAAGCACGAAGAGGAGCGCGTAGGCTTGCCCCTGGCGGACCTGGCCGAAAAGGTCCGGGGGGTGCGCATGACCTATGGGGACCTGACCCGGCAGGTGCGGCGGACGCTGATAAGCCCATGTTGGAGCGGGATTGTCAACGACGGCCGGGCCTACGCCGCCTGGTGCCTCAACGTGGAGAGGCTGGTCCCCTGGCGCACCTTGACTGGACGCCAGCACCTCTATTTGGACCATCCCTATTACCTGGACTTCGGCGAGCACCTGCCGACCTTCAAGCCTAAGCTCAATCCTGTCAAGACGGGCGATATCATCCAGAGCCCGCAGGATGAGAAGAGCATCGCGCTTAACTACATCACGCCGCATGGCAAGTGGCACATTCACTCCACGTTTTATGACAACCATCGCATGCTTACCCTCTCCAGAGGCATCGAGCCATGCTGGATTAACGACAAGGATGCCGAGTCCATAGGAGTAAATGACAACGACTGGGTAGAGGTCTACAACGACAACGGGGTGATGGTGACCAGGGCCGCGGTCAGCGCTCGCGTCCAACAGGGGACGTGTATGGTTTACCACTCGCCGGAGCGCACTATCTCCATCCCCAAGTCCCAGGTGCGGGGGGGACGCCGCGGCGGCGGTCATAACAGCCTGACCCGCACTCGCATCAACCCCGTGCAATTAGCCGGCGGATACGCCCAGTTCACCTATGGATTCAACTACTGGGGACCCATCGGCATCTTCACCAGAGACACCTATGTCCTGGTGCGGAAGCTGGAGAAGCTGGAGTGGTAAAGCAGCGATCAGCGATCAGCCGTCAGCCATCAGCCGTCAGCCGTCAGCGGCCGGTTCCCTTTATCAGTGGAACAGTCGTCCCGACTGTGGGGAGCCCTCGGAACTGAGAGGCTCCGGCATGACGCGGTCAGGGGGTCTCCGCTCTCCTTCCCCGTCGGGTGGCGGCGGGGTGCGGCTAGCCTGCCGCTGAAGATTTAGTCTAGCCAAACGTGAAGAGTTCCCGAAAGGGCAAGGAGGGGCAATAGACATGGACATACGAGCGCAGGTATCCATGGTCTTCCACCTGGACAAGTGCATCGGCTGCCACACTTGCAGCATCTCCTGCAAGAACATCTGGACCGACCGTAAAGGCACCGAATTCATGTGGTGGAACAACGTGGAGACTAAGCCGGGGACCGGCTATCCTACGTTGTGGGAGGACCAGGAGAAGTACAAGGGAGGGTGGGTTCAAGATGGTGACCGGCTCCGTCTCAAGCTCCAAGGCCGCTTTGGGGCGCTCTCCAGCCTGTTCTTCAACCCGTACTTACCGACAGTAGACGACTATTACGAGCCCTGGACCTACCAGTACGACGAGCTATTTAATGCCCCCGAGGGGGACGACCAGCCGACAGCCCGGCCCATCTCCATGATAACCGGGAAGTACATGGATATTGAAGCCGGTCCGAACTGGGATGATGACCTGGGTGGATCTCCGGTCTACGCCGCCAACGATCCAAACAAGGACGGGCTGACCGACGAAGAGCGAGCGCAACTGAACGAGGTCCAGCGGGTAGTTTTCTTCTACCTGCCCCGCATCTGCAACCACTGCCTCAACCCCGGCTGCGTCGCGGCCTGCCCCGCCGGCGCCATCTACAAACGGGGCGAGGACGGAGTCGTGCTGCTCAAGCAGGACCAGTGCCGGGCCTGGCGGATGTGCATCTCCGGCTGCCCGTACAAGAAGACCTATTACAACTGGTCTACCGGCAAGGCTGAGAAATGCATACTGTGCTACCCCAGACTGGAGAGCGGCCAGCCACCAGCCTGCTTCCATTCGTGCGTTGGGCGAATCCGCTATCTGGGTGTCCTCCTCTACGACGCCGATCGCATACTCGATACCGCCAGCTCTAGCGAAGCCGTCCTGGTGGAGGCCCAACGGGCCATCATCCAGGACCCCTTCGATCCGCAGGTGGTGTCGGCCGCCAGGGCCAATGGTATCTCGGACGCCATGATCGCCTCCGCCCGCATTTCACCGGTGTACAAGTTCGTGAAGCAGTGGATGCTAGCCCTGCCGCTCCACCCTGAATTCCGGACCATACCTATGCTCTATTATGTGCCGCCCATGCTGCCAGTTCTAGCGGCGGTGAAGAACGGACTTTACAACGTCGTTGGGGCGGGCGAGAATGGCCTGGCGCCATTGATTAGCTCGCTGGAAAAGGCCAGGCTGCCGCTGCGCTACATGGCCAGCCTGTTCGCCGCGGGGAATGAGGAGACCGTCGCGGCGGTCTACCGCAAGCTGATCGCCGTCCGGTTGTACATGCGCCACCTGACAGTGAAGGACGTTTCCTTGGCCGAGGCCAACCAGGCCCTGAATGTGGGGCAAACGACAGCCGAGGAGGTCCAGGCCATTTTCCGCTTAACGGCGACGCCCACCTTTGAAGAGCGGTTCGTGGTGCCTCCCATGGAGCGGGAAGTGGCCATCGAGCAGACCCTGGACCCGTTTACCCACAAGACCCAAGCCGGCTTTGGCTTCCGCCAGGCGCCGGAGCGGAGGTGGTGATTATGGACAGAGAGGCGATACAGAGGCGCGTTTTCGATCTTTTCGGTGAGATGCTGGAGTACCCCGGACCTGGACTGGCCTCTGCGGTAAGAGAGTGCCAGGAACTGGTAACACCGTTCAGCCCGGAGGCCGGAGCGCTGCTCGGCGACTTTCGGGACTTTGTGGAGAGCACACCAGCGGTGAGGATAGAGGAGGTCTTCTCCGGCGCCTTTGACCTGGACGCCGCCTGCTATCCCTACGTCGGTTACCATCTGTTCGGCGAGAGCTACAAGCGCAGCGTCTTGATGCTGGGCCTTAAAGAGCGTTACCGGGCCTTCTCCTTCGAGATCCCAGGCAACGAGCTTCCCGACCATCTGGCGGTCATTCTGCGGTTTCTGGCGGTCTGCCGGGATGACACCGAGTCCCAGGAGATCATGGTTGAGGCGCTGGTCCCCACCCTAGGGAAGATGGTTGGTGGAGAGGATGAGCCGTCCAAACCCGAGGACGGGCCGACACTCAAGGCCGCCGGCCGCCGCATCATATACCATAAGGTGATTCAGGCGCTGCATCAGGTCCTGCTCTCGCCGGCAGTCTATGGCCGGCTCGTAACGGAACAGGTAGAGATAGCGGCCGGTTAATCTAAAGGAGGGTTCACGATGATAGACCTTGCGTTGTTCGTTGCTTTTCCGTATGTGGCAGTCATACTCGCCATAGTCGTTGGGCTATACCGGTACTATACCGACCGGTTCTCCTACTCCAGCCTCTCATCCCAGTTCCTGGAGAACCGAACCCTCTTCTGGGGTTCGGTGCCCTTCCATTACGGCATCCTGGTGATCCTGCTGGCCCATTTGCTGGCCCTGCTCTTTCCAGGGCTATGGTCGTCGCTCATCGGCGCCCAGGCCCGGCTTTACGTGCTAGAGGTAACCGGCCTGGCGTTAGCCCTTATGGCCATCGTAGGAATGGCGCTTCTGTTTATCCGGAGGCTGAACAACCAGCGGGTATTAATGGTCACGTCCACCATTGATTGGATCTTCCTGGTGGTGTTGCTGGCGCAGATTCTTCTAGGGTTCTGGGTGGCGCTCTTCTTCCGCTGGGGGTCGGACTGGTACCTGCATACTGCGGTGCCCTGGCTGATCTCCCTGGCCACGCTCAGCCCCCAGGCCCAGTACGTCAGCGTTCTGCCGTTTATCGTAAAGCTGCACATGCTGGGCGGGTTTTTGATCATTGCCCTATTCCCCTTCACCCGCCTGGTGCACTTCGTCACCTTCCCCATAACCTACTTCTGGCGCCCCTACCAGGTGGTTATCTGGAACAGGCGGGTGCGAGCGGGGGTGGAGGTAAAGAAGTAGGGGCGCTGCTGGGTTCGTACCTGCGTTTGTGTGTGGAAAAAGGGGACATAAACCCCTCCCTTCTCCGTCTTCCATATCTGCCAGGCATCCTCAGGCAGCTTCTCTATCTCAGCCCTAAGCTGGGGTCTCATGTCCGCACTGACTGCAAATTCCCACCCCCGGTCTCGCCAGTGGTCCAATTCAACTGGACCGGCGCGATACCAAGACCCGGCCCCCCTCCACCTTGACCTCGTAGGTCGGCACCGCCGTTACTGCCGGTGGTCGGACGGCCTTGCCCGTTCTGATGTCGAAACCGCCGTCGTGGCGCTGACAGCGCACCACCCATCCATCCAGCTCGCCGTCTTCGATAAGGACCTGCTTGTGTGTGCAGAGCCCGCCGATGGCGTAGAACTGCCCCCCGACGCGGCCAAGCAGGACGGGGTTGCCGCCGATTTTGAAGCCCTTGATCTCCCCCTCGGGCAGGTCTTGCTCGCCGCAAACATCCTCGTAGCCCTCGGGCGCCTGCGCGGCCAAGTCGGCGTCGAGATCGGACTGGAACCCGACCCGCTCGTGCGTGCCGTTGCAGAAGGGCTTATTCGGAGACTGGCCGCAGCGGCAGAGCCAATTTTCCTCGCCCGCGGTCTCGACAACTTTACCATTGGCCGTAACGATGTTGACCTTGCCACGAATGTGGTACGGGCCATTCTTTCTCAGGGTGATGGTTGGTTCGAACATGGCAGCTACGTGGCGGTGGTGATGATGCTTTCCGTGGTCGTGGTGGTGCTTTTCGGACATTGGACTGCATCCCTATGTTAGATAATCGCTGGTTAAGGCCAACGTCTAAGCTAATCTTCCTCGGCGAGGATAGGATACGATAGCGCCAGCTCTCGCTTCTTCTCCTCTTCGCTGAGCGTGTAGGCTTTCTGGCGCCATTTCTCCCACTTCTCAGCCACCCGGCCATGTACGTCCGCTTGAAGCTCGGCTATCTTAACCTCGTTTTCCGTATTACCCTGGAAGAGGCTTTGCCATCTCATATCTACCAGTTGCATGATCTCTTTGGGGGGCATTCCGGTGGGCGCCCAGTGCCCCTGCCAAACGGCGTTGTAGGGGTAATCCAGTTTCTTGGTCGCATCTATAAGCACCTTATCCGTGTATTCGCCGTGGTCCCTGGGGACGGAAGGGTCAGACCGAGACGTCGTGCCGTAGGGAAGGACCTCGATGTCACGGCTTCCCTGGGTGCGGGTGATGATTGCCCACCACACCTGTCCCAGATCGAAGGGGTCAATATCGTCATCAACCACGATCACATACTTGGTATACTTGCCTGCCGCCGAGGATAGCATGGTGCGTCCGACATTGCGCGAGTGTCCCACGTAGTGTGGCCGCATGGCGATGATCGCCGAGCTTATGGAGTCGCCCTCTGGCGGGCAGTGAACCGCCGTAACGCCCGCGGGACCGTGTGTCTCAAAAATACGCAGCGCGGCCGAGGATACGCCGATATCATAGAGGATGTGGTCTTCAGTAGTCGGCTTGCCCAGCAGACAACCCCGGAAGATGGGCTGGTTGCGGTGGCATACGGCCGTCACTTTGAGGATAGGGCGCATGCGGACCCCGCCGCCGTGGTAGCCCGTATGCTCGCTAAAGGGCCCCTCCTCTTTTCGTTCGAAGGGTAAGAGCAGCCCCTCCACCACGATTTCGGAGTTGGCAGGCACCTCCAGGTCCACCGTCTCGCATTTGACCAATTCGATGGGTTCCTTTCGCAGCGCGCCGGCCATAGTGAACTCGTCAACGGAAGGCGGGAAACCCGTGCCCGCCACCATCGGAACAGTCTCGTCAGCGCCAATAACTAACGCCACCTCTAGAGCCTGGCCTCGACGCTCACGCTCCGAGTAGTGGTAGCCCATTTGGGTGAACGGCAGGAACCCCAGGCCCGTATGCTTATGGTCGTGGGCCATCACCCGGTACATCCCAACGTTCCGGCGCCCGGTGTCCGGGTCTTTGGTCACAACACCGTGCCAGGTTCCCATATACCGGCCACCGTCCCGGGGGGTCCACCACGGAACCGGGAACTCGAAGAGGTTGATATCGTCGCCGGTATGGACGTTCTCTTTCACCGGCCCGGTGGATACCATGGTAGGTTCTATGGGCCTCTCGATGCGCTCTTTGAATACGTTGATGATCTCCCTGGGTGACGTCTCCGGTTCGAGGCCAAGAGCCAACGCGAAGCGTGGGTAGGTTCCAACAGCCGCTGAAAGGATCCTGTAGTCTCTCGAATAACCTTTGACGTTTTCGAAGAGCAGGGCGGGTCCCTTTGGCCTCATATCCATCGTCTTGCGGACCCAGCCTGCCACCTCGTATCGCCAGTCTACCTCGACGGGGACCTTTTTCAGCTCGCCCTTTTGCTCCAAAACTCTTATAAAATGTCTCAGGTCTTCGTAAGCCACTGGGTTACCTCCTGCTTAATCTGGGTAATGTTTCGCTTGTTGCGGGTCTAAATAGACCTCCACCTCTCGCCAAAGAGGTGCTTCCACCTGTCAAAAACCTCGGTCCTGGTCTCGGCCGTGGCCATGCAAACCTTGGGGAACTCATTCTTCCATTCGTACGGCCTTACCGCATAGATGATGCCTCTCGAAGTAGTCAGGCTGCTGGCGGGCTTGCGGATGGTCGGGTCGGTATCGCTGCTCCAGGTTTTCTTGATTATATCCATCTCAACCGGGTATGACCTCGTGCACACCGCCCACAGGACGTCCTCTAGATCGTAGATGTCTATGTCGTCGTCCACCACAATGGTGTATCTTCCCTGCATAGCCCCTGCACGTGTCTGAGTGGCCACTACTCCTGCCATGGTGGCGTGCCCGGCGTACCGCTGCTCTATAGCCACAACGGCCAGGTGGCGCGACCCCCCAACCTGCGGGTACCACACGCCCTTGACGCCCGGCACGTTCGCGCTGAGTAATTCGCTATAGAGAAGAGCCGACCTCAGAACGGACCGCGAGAATGACTGGTCAGCCCAGGCGGCCTTGGCCGGTGGGCATC
>JAUYDP010000466.1 GCA_030691805.1 Dehalococcoidia bacterium
CACGCATAGTGCGCACCATATCAACCCGGCCATAGCGCAGGCTGTGGGCACCCGCGTTAGCACCCACTGGCCGCTGGCCCTATTGCTGATCACGTTCCTCTCCCTGGCGACGCTTTATAACGTCGTCAACCCCATCTTCGAAGCCCCGGACGAGCCTTGGCACTACCTTTTCGTTGACCACCTGGCAAACGGGAGAGGTCTCCCCATACTGTACGCGGACCCCTTGAAGAACATCGCGGGCCAGGAGGGAGGCCAGCCACCGCTCTACTACGCCCTGGCCGCGCTCACCGTCTTTTGGACCGATAGGTCCGACCTGAGTGCGATAATGGTAAGAAACCCTCGCGAGGGCGAAGGCCCGGGACCGAATTTCCTGACCCATACCGCCAGGGAAGATTTCCCCTATCAGGGCGCGGTGCTGGGCGTCCACGTGGTTAGAGCCCTTTCCTCATTGATGGGCGCCGTTACGGTGCTCTTGACCTACCTGATTGCCCTGGAGGTGTTTGGGGACAAACGGAGGCCGGCCATGCTTGCGGCCGGGTTCGTGGCCCTCAACCCGCAGTTCCTTTTCGTGGCGGCTTCGGTGAGCAACGACAATCTAGTTGCCACTCTTTCCGCCCTGGCCTTGCTATTAATTCTGCGAGGCTGGCGTCGTGGGTTTTCGTTGGCCGGAGCAGTTATCCTCGGCGCCGTCCTGGCGGCCGCCTCCCTGGCCAAGCTAAGCGGGCTTGCCCTCCTTCCTCTAGCGATGGCAGGTTTCGGCTTGCGGGCCTGTAGGGGCGGGTTTGAAACCCGCCCCTACAGGCCCCTGGCCTTCTGCCTGGCGGCATTTGCGATAGTCGTGGTTGGGGCGGGCTGGTGGTTTATTCGCAATTTGGCATTGTACGGCGACATCACGGCCCTACGTCTCTTTATCGCCGCCTCGGGTGCTCAAGCGCATTCAATTGATACTAACTATTTCCTTGGTGAAATGGGGCAGGTCTGGCTTTCCTTCTGGGCGTTTTTCGGATGGATGAACGTCCCTGCGGGCGAGTACTATTATTGGTTCTATGGGGCTGTCACTATTGCCGCGGTAGTGGGCCTCCTTAGTTTGGCTTTAAAGAACAATTTCCGGATGGGTCGCCGAGAAGAGGGTAGGAATAGCGCGGTGGCTTTCCTTCTTGCAGCGTGGGTGGGCGTTTTCCTGGTCCTGCTAGTCCTTTATATGGGCATTGCCACTAGACTACAGGGACGCCTGCTTTTCCCCGCACTTCCGGCCATCAGCGTGGCCCTTGTCGCTGGCCTTTACAGACTAACCTCGAACTGGCATGTAGGTGCGAGGCATGCCTCGCCCCTACTTCCAGCAGCCCTGGGGTCCGCTATGCTGGTCCTGGCCGTGCTTGCCCCCCTGGTGTATATCGGTCCGGCCTACCCCAGGTTCAAGCTGCTGGATGAGGGAGAAGCCAGGGCTATCCCGGACCGGCTGGACGTGACCTTCGGGGGAACCATACAGCTTTTGGGCTACCGGCTGGAAAGACGTGGCTTTCTGCCCGGCGAATCCTTAGAGATAACCCTCTACTGGCGGGCAGCAGCCCCGCCCGGCGCGGATTACACCGTCTTCCTTCACGCCTTCGATGCATGGGGCAACCGCTTGGGGCAGGTTGATGAGCCTCTGGGAAGGAATGGATATCCATCTGCCGCCTGGCTTGCCGGCGTTGCTATCCAGGAGTCCTATATCCTTCAAATACAGGAGCCACGGGAACGGCCTTCCTTAGTACGAATTGATACGGGGCTCTACCGGCTCTCGGACATGGGGACGCTGGCAGCTACCGACTCCCAGGGCAGGCCTTTGGGCACAGTGATAACTGCCGCAAGGATCAAAGCGGCTGCCCTTTCACCTCCAGCAACACCTTCTGCTGTTGGCACTTCCCTGGGGACAAAGGTGCTACTTTTGGGGTACCAGCGGGACGTTACTGGCGTTGATGGAACCGCCGGCTTTCCCAATAGCGCGCTGCGTCCGCCGGTTCCTGCGCGTGACGATGAAAACATACAGCCGGGCGAGACGCTGGCAGGCCGCTTGTGGTGGAAAGCCCTTGGCGACATCACCAAGGACTATACGGTATTCGTTCAACTGGTTGGACCAGGGGGCCTGGCAGCCAAGTATGACGCTCAGCCCAGGGGAAACACCTACCCGACCTCCCTCTGGGAAGCGGGAGAGATAGTGGAGGACCACTTCCGTCTGACTGTCCCGGAACGGGCAGAGACCGGTGTCTACCGGTTGATCGCCGGCATGTACGACGTCGCTACCGGGGCGCGGCTAGGGGACAGAGAGAGCGATGCCGTCCAACTCGGGCGGCTTATGGTGCCATAGGTCTACCGCCCCAAAAGACTGTTGACCAGCGCCCGATCCTCGTGGTTGAAGGCCCTCAGGGCCAGCAGCATCCCAACGTATACCGCAGCGCCTGTGGCCACCAGGGCCGCCATGTTTAGCGTCTGGAGCCACAGCATAACTACGCCCATCACCCCCGACGATACGACGGGCCTCCATGCTATCTCCAAAAGGGGGACCCGGCCCACGTGCTTCCGGACCGCATACATAAATGGCAGGAGAAGCACTATCTCAGAGAGCACAGTCGCTACAGCAGCTCCCTGGAAACTATAGATGGGAATCAGCACCAGGTTGGCGGCTATATTAAAGGTGGCGCCAATAACGAATGCAAGGGTCAGGAAACGCTGCTGATTAACGGCTATCAGCACGTACTGAGTAAGGCTGTTGACGAAGCTGAAGGGCAGGAACCAGATGAGGATCAGGAGGGCTAAGCCGGCGGGCGCGTAGTCCTGGCCGAAGAACAGCAGGATGATCCTTTCCGAAAGCAGGCATAGCCCGACGGTCAAAGGCATCCCTAGCAACAACAGGGCGCGTAAAGACAATGTATAGGCGCGAAGGAGCGCATCGCCTCCAGCCTGAGCGTAGCGGGCCAGGACTGGGAAGACCGCCAGTGTGAAGAGGGAAGGTATGATGACCAAGCCGTCAATGAATTTATAGGCGGTCGTGTAAAAGCCAATGGCCAGGTCCCCCTGCATGGGCTTTAGGAGCATCACGTCTATTCGAAAGAAGATGCTACTCAGGAAATTATTGGCCATCAGGGGATAGGAGGTCATCAGCATCTGCCTCTGGAATTGGAAATCAACCTCCAGAGATGGCTTGAAAAAGCTACGCCGGAAGAGGTAGTAGAGAAGGGCGGCTGTGCTCCCGCTCACCACCACCGATACTATCCCCAGCCCAATAATCCCGAATCCCAGCATGAGGACCAGCACCCCCAGGGCCAGCTTCAAAAGGTTGCTGACCAGAGAGACGGCAGCCGTATATTCCATCCGCTCATTAGCGATAAAAATGGAGCTAAAAGCGGAGGCGAGGCCACTTGGGACTATACTGGCCAGAAGGAGGAAACCCGTCCAGGCCGTATCCGCACTTAGCTCTGACCGCCAGGAATAGAATCCCAGGATAGCGGCGAATAGCGGAACAGATAGCCCGGTGAGTGAGAGGCGTAGCAGGGCGGTATTGCTAAGGTAACGATTAGCCTGGTCCTTCGACTTGGCTACCTCCCGTGTGGTGAGGGTCG